>CAIQQJ010000114.1 GCA_903873905.1 uncultured Flavobacteriales bacterium | reverse complement strand
TGAACGAAATTTAAAGTGAAATGTGAATTACGATTTATTTGAAGATGAGTGAATTGTGTTTATTTTATAAACCGTACTTGTCGATCAAATAAATCATTGCCGCCATGGACGCTGCTCCTGATTGCAATTCTCTTCGATTGACATTACTGAATGTATCATTTGACGCATGATGATGATCGAAATAACGGGAACCATCGGGTTCAAGTCCAAGCATTGGAACATTTAATGTTTTGAGTGGACCAATATCAGCACCACCACCATCGTGTGAAAAATCATAAATCCCGTAGGGAAGAAATAGGGGAGCCCAAACCTGAACTTTTTTCTTCACGTCAGCATTCATATCCAAACCAAATCCACGTGGTGTAAACCCACCAGCATCTGATTCAATTGCGGCTATTTGTTTTTCTTTTTTAAGCGATGCAGAATCGGCATACGCTTTTCCACCACGTCCACCATTTTCCTCATTCATAAAGCACACACAACGAATGGTATGTTTTGGATGAATTCCCAAAGCTTTGAAAATGCGAACTGCTTCTACAGCACCTGTCACACCAGCTCCATCATCATGCGCACCTTCGCCCAAATCCCAAGCATCCAAATGCCCACCAACAACAATTATTTGTTCCGGATGTTCTGTTCCAAGAATTTCTCCAATTACATTGTATGATTTTTCTTCCGCATACCATTTGCAATTCATCTTCAAATGAAACTTCAAACCTGTTTCCACCGCGAGCAATCCATGAAGAAATTGTGCATCCTTTGTTGAAATGGCTGCTGAAGGGATTTTTGCTGCCAATGAATCACTTCGCATTACACCTGTGTGTGGAAGCGTATCAATTGAACTGGTTACTGAACGGACAATACATCCAACGGCACCATATTTTTCCGCTGAAGGCGGACCTTGCCAACGATAAGCAACAGCTTCTCCATAGGATGCAAACGTTGCTATTTTTTTATCGTCAAACGGATGATTGAAAAAGACAATTTTTCCTTCTACACCTTTTTTGCCCAACTTGTCCAAATCATCAAATGATTTCACTTCAATTATTTCTGCAGTCAATCCATTGTCAGCCGTTGCAAGTGAACCTCCGAGGGCGGCAATGTGAACATTGTATTTTGTTTTTCCATTTGCATCAATGATTTGTGCGGTTTCAGGCGCACCGCGTTCCCAATGCGGAACCATGCAAGGCTGCAGCCAAACACGATCAAATTGAAGATCTTTCATCACTTGCTGCATGTATTCAACAGCAACCTGTGCTCCATGGGAACCTGATAATCGCTTTGGTGCTTTTTCACATAGTCCTTTCAAATCGTTGTATGCACCCCAAGAAGAATAACCTTCGGAATAAATTTTTGAAAAAACAGTGGAATCATTATCACTTGCAGAAACTTTGTTTTCATCTCCGGCTGTATAGGAGAATGCAAATGATGTAATAATTGAGCCAGTGAAAAGTAGTGGGAATATTTTTTTCATAATTGCTTATTGGGAAGGTAAATATAGGAAGACTTGAGATGGGAGCGTTGAATGATTTTTTTTTACCAATCACTTTTTAACGCCCAGAAAAATCATACCAATCGCGTTTTCTCGTCAAGCGTAAATCTTTCAGTACGGATGATTTTACATTTAAGGTAACATTATAACTCTGTCTTGGCCCTAATGGAATCCAATTGAATTGCAATTCCCAACAATGCAAATCGCGGTAAACATTGATGGAGGTGTAAGCGAATTTTCCCATTTGAAAATCATAATTCGAATCAAACCCAACTTTCCATTTTGGTGTAACATTGATATCGCCGGAAAAATGTGCGGTTTGAGAAACAGTTTCCTCTTTCAATGGTTTTGACCAATTCAGTGTGAAACCAACATTCAACGACCAAGGAATATTAAAATCAACATAGCCATTGGGATTTGAATTGATCATGTTCATTTCTGCGTCAGTAGCCCGAGTGGAATTTCGATTGGTATTCGAAGTAATTCCTCCTTTGCGCAAACTGGTTCCCAATGTGATATTCGCATCAGTCAAACGAGCAATTCGCTTTTTATCTCTCCATTCAAAACTTTCAATTCGAATTCCTTCAGCATTCATTTTGTAAGGATCTCCAACTACACTTGCATTGACATCAATTTTCTTAAAAAGTCTTGTGCGAAAACTTGCATTGAGTAGCGACCAGTTGTAATGTGTTGCCATCATGTTGTAACTCGCACCGAAATTCAATGCATCAATTAAAGAAACGCGTTCTTCAGTGGAAGTAGAATCGGTTGCTTTCGCACGCCGTTTTCCTTCGAGTGAGTTTTGAATATTTATTCCAACAGATCCCATTTTTCCAGCGGTGGAAGATCCATAAAGCCCACCTTCATAAATTGAATATTTGGTGGTGGCTCCCATTGAATTTGACTGAACAGATTTGTAAAATCCATATTTCGGATTTGTAAAATCGGGCATGTAGGTGAATGAAAAATTCGGAGCAATCGTATGGCGGAGGACAGAAAAGCGGGTGTGTTTCAAACTGTACATTCCGTAAATGCGTGTACTCAATGTGGCATTTGCACTCCAATCGAAATTTATTTTTGTTCCATTGACCGTATCAATGTAAACCCTTTGTGAATCCGCATTCCAATTTTTTGTAATGGTTCTGAATTGCATTACTGAATTTGCAGTTCCTCCAATTATCAATGTGAAATGTTTTAACACATTGAAGGAAGTGGAAACGGGTAAGGTTTGATGCACACCATTTCGAATATGATCCTTGATGTAAGCAACATGTTGCTTATTCAACATCGTATCTCCAATATTCAGGTTATTCTGAAAATCCGACATGTAAGAAACCCCAATTTTGTCGTACCATTTCGCCGAAACCCTTTTTGCATTTCGGAATGGATAAAAACGATTAACCGCAAATGAAAGTTGTGGAATGGATAAATCCACATTATGTGTTGCTCGGTTTTGTGAATGGCGCAAGTTTGCCGACAACACTCCAATTTTCCATGATTTGGAAGCCGCCACGTTAGAAGAAAAAATATTGGAGAGGTAATCGTTGGTGATATTTGAATTGTAGGTATTGTAAGAACTTGTTCCTGCATTCACATTCGCAGAAAAACGAATGGAAGGATTGAATTTTGGGTCTTGTGTGTGATACCAGGTTACAAAAAAATCATTTCGGATAATTCTTGAACTGGGTATTTCAGGTTCACCTGTCAATATTCTTGAATATTTCACACTCAAATTTCCACTGTATTTGTAACGCACTTTGTAATTAGAATACAGTTTTGCTCCCCAACTTCCTTTTGAATAAATATCTCCGCGCAAGGCCATATCAAACTTGTCACTAATTCCCAAATAATAACCTCCATCTTTCAGGAAAAAGCCAAGGGTAGGCGATGCTCCATAAGTTGGAATGAGAATTCCTGATTTTCTTCCTTTCTTATTTGGGAAAAATCCAAATGGAACTGCAAGCGGCGTTGGCACATTCATTATCTCGAGGTATGCAGGGCCAGTTACAATCTTGTCATTCTGAATGATTTTCATTTTTTTCGAACGGATTGCGAAATCAGGATGCTCCTTATCGCAGGTTGTAAATTGGCCTTTGTATCCGTAGATCACTCCTGAAGTATCCTTTTTTACAGCATCTGCTAGTAGAAATCCTCCACCTTCTTCTGTGTTTACTTCCGAAATTTTGCCTTTTCCGCTGACGAAATTGTACTGGAGTTTTTGTCCATAAAAAGTTTGATCATCCTGAACAATTTTGGCCTTCTCAATATATTTTCCTGTGCTGTCTTTTTTCCCTTCGGCCGTTACAAGACTATTCTTGAAATCGATTTCAATATAATCGGCCCGTAAACTCATTTCTTGGTAATCCACGGAAGCGCTGTCATAGAGATAAACTTTCTGGGCTTCTAGATTTAAAAACATTGAATCGTGTGCGCTGTAAATTACTTGAGCTTTTAGCTGATCGCTGACTCCAGAAACTTTGAATTTGAGCGAATCTCCTGAGGCGGAAGTGTCCTTTTGGGCTATTCCATTACTAACCAAGCCTAAGAATAGAGCGCTTATTAACAAAAAGCGTCTGAAAAATAGGATTTGGTTATGGAGGCTGGGCAAGGTTTGGCGGTATTTTTGCTTAATTGTTAGTTGAAGGAGCCGAAGTCAATCTTTGGACAAAACTAAATAAAAATGAACGCTTTACGTTATGTTATCGGTGCATAAACTAATTAAAACACCTTTCATTCCCTTACTAGCAATAGCGATGATGCTATTGTTAGTGGGTTCTTCATTAACAATAATCAGACCAGAAAAGCAAAAAATCACGGTAGTTTGTATTGATGCGGGACATGGTGGGAAGGATCCTGGTTGCCATGGCGATTTTGCGAATGAAAAAGATGTTGTATTGGCCATTGCGCTGAAATTCGGAAAATATCTAAAAGATAACTATCCGGATATTAAAGTAGTTTACACAAGAACCACAGATGTATTTGTTGAATTGAATGAAAGAGCTGCAATCGCGAATCGAAATAATGCGGACATTTTCATTTGTATTCACAGTAATTCGGCTTGTGTTCGAAAAAAAATGGCAAATGGAAAATATCATGATGTTTGCAATGAAGAAGCAAATGGAGCTTCCACCTATGTAATGGGGCTTCACAAAACCGATGGGAATCTTGATGTTGCCAAGAGGGAAAATGAAGCCGTGCTGATGGAGGATAATTACCAGAAAAATTATAATCTGGACATCAATTCTGATGAGGCGGAAATCATTTACAGTTCTTATCAGAATTTGTACCTCGAAGAAAGTATGCGGTTTGCTCAGTTGTGCCAGGAACAATTCAGTTCAACTGCAGGGCGCAGTGATGATGGTGTGAAACAAGCAGGATTTCTTGTGCTTTGGAAAACCAGTATGCCTTCGGTATTGATTGAAACGGGATTTATGTCCAATCCGCAGGAAGAAAAATTCTTGAGTATTTCAAAAGGACAGAATTATATGGCAGCAAGTATTTTCCGTGCATTTAGAAAATGGAAAGATGAAGTGGAAGGAAATGCAAAAACATATTCTGATGATATTGAAAATTTGAAACCTTATAAAGCGGAACTTTCTGATACGGCAGGATTGAAAAAACCTTATAATTATGTAAATCCAAAAGGGAATAAGCCAAAAAGCGACAGCGTAGTAGATAAAAATTCAAAGAAGGATTCCATTGTTGTTAAGAGTCCAAAGGATACAATGAAAGTTGTTGAGGTAAAAAAAGATCCACCAAAAATCCTGACAGTCGTTTATCGTGTTCAAATTATTTCTTCAGATAAACCACTTGCCGATAAAGCTCCGGAATTTAAAGATGTCACTGAACTTTGGCATTATCAGATGAAAGGTGTTTACAAATACACTACAGGTTCTTTTTCAACGCAGGCAGAGGCGCTTACACGGCAAAATGAATTGAGGAAAAATGGATTTGTAGATGCATTTGTCGTTGCATTTGATAGTGATGGCAAACGATTGATGATTGAGGAAGCAAAGAAATTGAACGGAGGAAAATGACCTTCGTTTTCCATGTGAATTGCATGAAAAAAATAAATGAAGAAATCAATTTTTCCCCAATGGTATTAGATAAATTGGAACTTCATTTTTAGCAAGACTAAGGATTTTAGAAACTTCTGAATCACTGAAAGCTCCGACTGTTACCGTTCCAATTTCCTCTGAAACGGCTTGCAAGTATATGTTCTGTGCGGCATGCCCAGCTTCCATATAAACATATC
>CAIQQJ010000113.1 GCA_903873905.1 uncultured Flavobacteriales bacterium | reverse complement strand
TAATTAATAATCATTAATCAACACATTAATAATTCACTTAAAATCCAACATTTGGTCTTCCAACGCCCTGGTATAAAACGTGTTTTTGCAATCCTTGATCAGAATTGGGGTGTTTGAAACACGTGTCGCGTTGCAAGTTTTCTACACTTGAAAACTTTTTACCACAAAATCGGCAATAAAAACTTTGTGATCCTACACCCATGTTACTGGTTGTGTTCCTTGTGGAAGGTTGCGAAAAAGCATCGGGTTGCTGTAAAAAAGGATTCTGAATGGGCGGAGGAGATTGCTGAAAGGGATTTTGATTTACAGCAGGATTTTGTTGGAATGGATTCTGATTTGCGGGTGGAGTTTGTTGGAAAGGATTGGAAGTATTTTGAGGTGGTTGTTGGAATTTTGTTGGAGCCGTATTTCCTTTAGCAGCTTTCTTTATAAGGTAAAATGCAAGGAAAACCACTGCAACAATTATTTTTATAGCGACTGAAGGTATCATGGTTATGGTTTTAATTTAAAATTGAAATAGATTTATTTATTCTTTCTCTTGTTTGCGAATCACTTTTCCAAACCATTTCGGGAAATGACGTTTCAGCCAAACGGCTTTGATTTCTCGACCACCGATTAAAATTTCCTCTTTGTTTTTTTTCAAAGCTTCCAAAATTATTTCGGCGCATTTGTCAGCGGGCATTCCAGCTTCCTGACTTTTGTCCATCACATTGTGTTTAGTTCCATCTTTTCTTAAAGCATGAATGGAAATATTGGATTGGATTTTTCCTGGAACAGCAATTAGTATTTTTATTCCATCAGCTTCTGTTTCCAAACGCAATGATTCAAAAAATCCGTGCAAGGCGTGTTTGGATGATGAGTAAGCCGTGCGCAACCAAAATCCGAATTTTCCGGAAACGCTACTTATCACAATGATTTGTCCTGCTTTTTGTTTCAACATGAAAGGCAGCACACTTTTTGTGATTGCTACTTGTCCGAAAAAATTCACTTCCATTATTTTCCTGTCAATTTCAATTGGCGTTTCAATTGCCAATGAGCGTTGGGAAATTCCGCCATTGTTTACCAAAACATCAATACGACCGAATTTTTCAATTACAATTTTTGTCAATGAATCGATTTCAGAAGTGTTGCTCAAATCGAGTGGAAGAATCAAACAATTTTCATTTGTCAATTTGCAATCCAACTTCACGCGTTCCAATTCCTCTTTTCTGCGAGAAGACAAAATCAGTTTTGCTCCTTGCGCTGCAAATGCTTTCACTAGCGCTTCTCCAATTCCTGAAGAGGCTCCTGTGATCCAAACTATTTTGTTTTTGAAAGTCATTAATGCAGGTGATTGGGGGATTAAGTGATTGGGTGATTAAGTTATTGGGTTATTGGGTGTTGGTGATTAGAGAAGTCTTATGAATTGGGTTTGAATATAGAATGTAGAATTACCTCCGAAGGAGTCCTTTGGACAATATCGAATATCGAAACCAAAAAAGAATATTGGATTTTGAATCATGGAATTTTGAATTTATAATCCGGGTGTTGGTGGAGTGGGAGCGCTAATTCCTGCTTTAGGATCAACGTTCAAACGCAAAAAGCCAAAGCAGAAGGAAAGGTTTGGATTTTTTGATTTATCAATGAATGTCAAAGCATCTCCTGTTGCAAGTCCGAATTCAAGTGGCCCCAATGGTCCAAGTGTGATTCCAAGTGGAACATTCCATCCGAGTGGACCGCTTCCTGCTATTCCGATGTTAAGCTTCAACACTTCAAAGATTTTAATATCTGCTCCAAGGGCCATGTATGGTTTTGAAAGATTGTACAAAGTTTTATTCAATGGCAAAACCATGTCCGCGCCAAGGTCAATGCGTTTTCCAATTTTCATTCCGAATCCCAAACGAAGTCGAGTTGGAAGATTGGAT
>CAIQQJ010000112.1 GCA_903873905.1 uncultured Flavobacteriales bacterium | reverse complement strand
GTCCATGGCGGCAATGATTTATTTGATCGACAAGTACGGTTTATAAAATAAACACAATTCACTCATCTTCAAATAAATCGTAATTCACATTTCACTTTAAATTTCGTTCAAAAACAAAATGAAGCGTAAAAAAACAAAAGCAGACGAGGTTTCCGAAGCGGTTAGCAAGTTTCCTACAAAAAACAAAGAAGGCTTTACAGATAACGAAATAAAGCAACTTTGTGAAATGTTTAAAATAGAAGAGAAGAAATTAAATACGGCACTTGGTACAAATACCGTTATAATGATTGACGGCGAAATAATAACATACCATTGTGACGTAGAAAAGGCTTTGATTTGTTGCGTAGAGCATAGAGATATGAACGCTTTAGAATGGGATTAATAAATAAAAATAATATGACAAACAAAGAAAAAACAGACTACACTAGAATAGGTCTAGGATTGTGCGATATTGGAGTAAACAATATGACGGCAGAGGTTATTTGGCGAACTATTGAGGGTATCCAAAAAAAGAAAGGCAAATTCAGTATTTCAGACGCAGTAGATATTAAATTGTCAGTAGAGAGGTCTTATGAAGTGCCCGACATTGATTTGCCGAAACTTACTGTTGGCGGAAGACACGTTGAACTTACAGAAGCACAAAAAGAAAAACTCCGAAACGCAGTTAAGCAACAAACTAAATCTCCTTACTTTTGTACTCAGATAATTCAATCTCATTCACATAAATAAAAAATAAATCCTATGGCAATTGAAATCAATGACGCCAACTTTGAAGAAGTTGTTCTCAAATCTGATAAACCTGTAATTGTTGACTTCTGGGCAGAATGGTGCGGACCATGTAGAATGGTTGGGCCTATTGTTGAAGAAATCTCCAAAGAATACGCTGAGAAAGCTGTTGTTGGAAAAGTTGATGTGGATAGCAATCCAAACATCTCCACACAATTCGGAATTCGCAATATTCCAACAATACTTTTTTTCAAAGATGGAAAAGTGGTTGACAAACAAGTTGGAGCTGTTGCTAAAAATGTTTTAGTAGAAAAATTGTTGGCGCACATGTAACTGACCTATCAAATTTTCAGAAAGACAGCTCTGCATTTGTGGGGCTGTTTTTGTTTAGAGAAATTGCTCTTTTCAGCTTAACTTTGAATGGTGATCAATAAAAAATATTTCGCGTGAAGGATTGCAGCAATCCCAACAATACTATTGGGAGCGTAAAGCCCAACCCACAGGGGCAGGCAAAAAAAAATGAATTTCAAATGTAGAAAATCGAATATCGAAAAAAATCAAAAAACAATAATCAAATCACAAAAATCAAAAATCAAAAAAATCAAAAATTAAATCACAAAAAACAACATACGACAAACAACAAACGATAAAAAACAAACAATAAACGACAAACGAACAATGGCACTCAATCACCAAGAACTGCAACAATTTTCTCATCTCGAGTTGCTCGCGCGACAAGTGGTGGAAGGATTTATTACCGGTTTGCATAAAAGTCCATTTCATGGTTTCTCTGTTGAATTTGCAGAACATCGTTTGTATAATAATGGTGAGCCAACGAAACATATTGATTGGAAACTTTATGGGCGCACCGACAAAATGTTTGTGAAGCGTTATGAAGAGGAAACCAATTTACGTTGTCAATTGGTGATTGACCATTCGTCTTCCATGTTTTTTCCGTTGCCTGAAAAAGGTCAGAAGGAAGTGTTGAACAAAATCACTTTTTCGGTGCAATGTGCAGCCGCTTTAGCTGAACTTTTGAGAATGCAGCGTGATGCTGTTGGCTTAAGCGTTTTCGGTGAACAAGTTGAAGTGCATACGCCTGCACGCAGCAGTAATATGCATCACAAATTGCTCTTCAGTGAAATGGAGAAGTTGTTGTTGCCCCAAGAAAAAGACCACAAGACAAAAACAAACGTCATTGATGCCTTACATCAAATTGCGGAAAGCATCCACAAACGTTCGCTCGTCATTATTTTCAGCGACATGTTTGAATCGAGCAGCGATGCTGATGAGCTTTTTTCCGCTTTGCAACATCTGCGTCACAACCGACATGAAGTGATTCTTTTTCATGTAACCGATAAACGCCATGAAATGGATTTCGATTATGAAAACCGTCCCTACACGTTTGTGGACATGGAAACTGGCGAAGAAGTGAAAGTGCAACCGAATGAAATCAAGGCAACTTATCTTAATTCCATCAATGATTTCAAGCAAGAATTAAAATTGCGTTGCGGACAATACAGAATCGATTTTGTAGAGGCGGATATCAATGAAGGGTTTAAGCAGGTGCTCCTTCCCTATCTCATGAAGCGAACGAGGATGCTGTAGACATCGATACGATTTCGCAGTCCATTTTTTTCAGTCACTAATTCTATTGCGAAATCTACTCAGTCTGACAAAAATAGCCTTGTCAGACTGAGGAGTTTCGATTTGGGAATAAATAAGCCCATTTGAGCAATTGAAATAGCAAATCGAATCGTATCGAAGTCCTTAATTATTTTCATGCGCGTGAATTACGTCTCTCTAAACGTCATAACTTTGGCCACCTTTTAAATCAGGTCATGTCAAAAGACGACCAATTACATAACAAGGTGACGTTCGCCGGTCTCCTTGTAACACTCGGAATCATCTATGGCGATATCGGTACATCACCACTCTACGTTCTCAAATCGATCGTAGGGGCAACACCGATCAACAGCGAAGTAGTTCTCGGTGGATTATCCTGTATTTTCTGGACGCTCACTTTACAAACAACCATCAAATATGTCGTCCTTACTTTAAAGGCGGACAATAATGGAGAGGGTGGGATTTTTGCCTTGTATACACTCGTGCGCAGGACAAAACGCAAATGGTTGTTGATTCCTGCAATTGTGGGAGGCTCCATGTTGCTTGCCGATGGAATTATTACACCACCAATTACTGTTTCTTCCGCCATTGAAGGTTTACGCGTTTATACGCCAGGAATTAATACAATCCCCATTGTAATTGGAATTCTTGCCGGCCTGTTTATCATTCAGCAATTCGGAACTCGTTTAATCGGAAGTTTTTTTGGACCAATAATGTTTCTTTGGTTCGGAATGTTGATGGTTTTAGGCGTGTGGATGATTTCCTATAATCCTGGAATTCTTTGGGCTTTAAGTCCTCATTATGCATTCAATCTGCTTGTTCATCATCCTGGTTCCCTTACGTTATTGGGCGCAGTCTTCCTCTGTACAACTGGAGCGGAAGCATTGTATTCTGACCTCGGCCATTGCGGAAGAAAAAATGTTCAACGCAGTTGGATATTCGTAAAAACAGCACTTGTACTGAATTATTTCGGACAAGGTGCTTGGCTTTTAAATCATCAAGGAGAATTGCTCACATCTTTTAAAGGAGCTAATCCATTTTTCTCCATGATGCCATCTTGGTTTTATGGAACGGGAATCGTCATTGCAACTGCAGCTGCTATTATTGCGAGTCAGGCATTGATCAGCGGATCATTTACATTGATAAATGAAGCCATTCGATTGAACTTCTGGCCGAAAGTGAAAATAAAATATCCTTCTAATTTGAAAGGACAACTTTATATTCCATCCGTTAATTGGTTGTTGTTGATGGGTTGCATTGGCGTCACATTGTTCTTTAGGGAATCAAGCAACATGGAAGCCGCATATGGATTGGCGATTGTCATTACCATGTTGATGACGACCCTATTGTTGAGCTATTATTTGTTGCTCAAGCGTGCACCATTGTGGTCTGTCATTTTATTGCTTGTCGTTTATCTTTCTATTGAAACACTTTTCCTCATTGCTAATCTTGGAAAATTCGTTCATGGTGGTTACATCACCTTATTGATTGCAACGGTTTTAATTACCATCATGTGGATTTGGTACGATGCAAGAAAAATCAGAAACCGCTATGTGGAATTTGTGCACCTGAATGATTATTTGCCTTTGCTTACTGAATTGAGAAAAGATAATAGCATTCCCAAATTTGCCACGCACCTTGTTTATTTGACAAGTGCTGATCGTAAAGAGGAAATTGAATCGAAAATCATTTATTCAGCTTTGCAGAAAAACCCAAAACGCGCTGACGTTTATTGGTTTGTTCATGTACACGGAACCGACCAACCTTATACCATGGAATACAAGGTTTCTGAATTGACAAAATCAGAAGTGTATCGAATTGATTTTTACTTGGGATTCCGCGTTCCAACAAGAATCAATTTGATGTTCAGAAAAGTCGTGCAGGAAATGGTACAAAATCACGAAGTGGATATCACGAGTCGCTATGAATCATTGAATAAGAATAATGTGATCGGCGATTTCCGTTTTGTTGTTCTGGAAAAATACCTTTCTAGCGACAACGAACTTCCTATTTATGAAAAAATCGTACTCGACATTTATTATTTGATGAAGCCAATAACGCTTTCAGAAGAAAGTGCTTTTGGTTTGGATACCAGTTCCGTTACCGTTGAAAAAGTTCCGATTTTGATTTCTCCAGGAAGAGAAATAAATTTGAAAAGGCTGAACTAATATATCCGCACAAATTCCCATCAAATGAAATCCTAGTATTGCTATTTCACAGGGGAATTTTCTTACTAAATGAAATCGAATACAATCCCTGTTTTTTACGATCTTTAGATCGAAAAGTTCAATTCACTTCTTTCTGAAATATCATGCGCACTTTTTGCATTAGCATATTGGTCAGCTTTATTCTTCTTTTCGGAGGATGCAAAAACGATATTGAACTACTCGATAATTACCATGCAGCACTTGTTTGTTACGGACTTCTGAATCCTGCCGACAGTGTGCATTACGTTCGCGTCTCGAAAGTTTTTCTTGGTGAAGGTAGCGCATTGGTAATGGCACAGAATCAGGATACAATCAGTTTTCCAATTGGAACGGTCCATGTAACCATTGAAGAATGGAAAAATGGATTACAAATGCAGAATTATGTTCTTTCTGCTGACACATTAATTCCACGTGACTCTGGCGTTTTTCATAATCCCTATCAGGTATTGTATCGTGGAATATTTCCTGTTTTGAAAGATGGAAGCACTTATAAATTAAAAGTTCTTGATCTTGTAAAAGGAACTTCGATTTATGCAGAAACACCAATTGTTCAGGATGTTCAAATGACAAATCCATCCAACAATTTTATGCCATTGAATTTTTGGGATACAACATCCATCCGCTTCAAATGGAAATCGGGCACTTATGGTTTACGTTACAATTTTAAAATCCGTTTTCATTATAGTGAAGAGTTCACGTTCGACACAACGCAGATTTCAGAACATTATATTGATTGGGAAGTTGGTAATATCGATGCTTTGGAAGACGCAGGAAATCAAAGTATGTCGATGACCATGCGAAGAGATTATTTTCTCAAGGTACTTGCCCAAAGAATTCCGAGCAATCTTTACGTCAGGAGAATTTCCGGAAAAATAGATTTCATTTTCAATGCAGCCGCACAAGATTTTGCAACCTATATTGATGTGACGAATTCCAATAACAATTCTACAGCAGCACTTCCTATTTTCACAAATATTCATGGAGGTTATGGATTATTTTCTTCCCGCACCACCACCACCCTGCGCGATTACAGTCTTGATTCCGACACACGTTATCAATTGCGTGTAAATCCAATTACCTACGGATTGAATTTTATTCGTTGAAGAGAAATTCCTCGAATAAATAATTCCACTACCTCCTGCCGCTTTTTTGACTGCCACCTTTTTTTATTTTGGGCGTGCCCTTCCTTCGTCAGGTCGGGCTTTCGGCAGTCGCTTTTTTTTGAAGAAAAATCAAAAAAAGAGCTCCAACAATACCTCAATCCCTCACGCAAAAACAATTGAAAATTGGAAATCAACAAATTGGAAATCATTTTCAATTCTTCACCACTCGCGCTGAACTTTCATTTCCATCATTGTCCAAAACACGCACAACATAAATTCCAGAAGACAATTCCGATAAATTGAGAGAATAGAAAATATTTTGAAAGGAAGATACATTTTCCTCCATTACAATTTGTCCGTTGATATCCATCACTTGAATTGTTTTTGATTTTCTCCAACCATTTTCAAGCGACACATAAACAATTTCATTTGTTGGATTTGGGAATATTTTTATTCCAGATATTTGCGGCAAATTATTTTCAGAAATCCCCGTCACCCAATTAATACTAATCCGATCAAGATTCGGATGATATTGATATCCCACGCTTTGAAAGGAGCCTCCGATGTACAACCAATTTTGTGAAGCCTGCATTGTATATGGAAATGAATTTGGAACTGGTGTCCACGAATCAAATGCCGCATTGGTAAAATCATAATCACAAAGATTCGGTCGCAAAATATTTCCACTAACAGTTGAAAAAACGCCAGAAATAAAAAGGTCTTGATTATATCTTTCAAATTCTCGGATATAATTGCTGAAAAAAGGATTGAATGGCAAGAGACTTCCCGAAATTGTGTCCACCGATGCGGCATATGTTCTTGCTTGTCCTGATACATTTTGAAACCATCCTCCAATCAGTAATGCTCCGTTATACAAATCCATATCGTAAATTCCATTGTCGGTATTACAAGCCCAAGTCCAATCTGCGATTCCTGTTGCCAAACTCAATCGTGCAAGATTATCTCTGAACTGCCCTCCTGTTTGCGAAAAAAATCCACCAACATAAACATGATCGCCATCGATGATAATTTTATTTACCGTTCCTGCACAACCTGGATTCCAAGCAGTAGTTGTTCCTGAATTAATATCAACACAAGCAATATTGTCACGCAATTGTCCTCCAACGTTGGTAAAATTCCCTCCAATCAACAATTGTGAATTCGAAGATGCCATTGTACGAATTGCTCCATTCACACCTGGATTGAAAGAATTTAAATTCCCGTTTGACAAATTAAAAGATGCAATTCCAATTCTAGGCAAACTATTTATTTGCGTAAAATCTCCAGCTAAAAAAAGATTGAAACTATCCGCAAATAAAGTAGAAACAGGATAATTTATTTTTGGACGCCAATTATTTGGAGCTTTTGTATTGGTATTTATCGCGACAAGATTATTGCATAAAATTCCTCCTGCTCCAATAAAATCACCACCAGCCCAAACTTTTCCTCCAGTTGAAGCAGGCAATGTTGCGTAAACGGCTCCATCGAATTTCGGATTCCAATGATGAACAGTTCCCAATGAATCTAACTCAACAAGCGCTGCATAATAACAAGTGTCTGCTCCTACCATGTGAAATGCTCCGCCAACACAAATTGAAGTTGTATCCCAAGGTGCAAGATTATAAACTTGTCCATCTGCTGATGGATTCCATGGAAGAACATTTAAAAAAGTATCGAGACAAGCCAGATTATTTCGAATATGTCCGTCAGCGACTGAAAAATTTCCACCGATAAACAATTTATTTCCAACAAATTTTATGTCGCGAACATGACCGTTCAAACCTGCATCATAAGTATTTCCGGAAGGAACATCAAGAGTAAGTAAATGCCCGTTTGGACTAAGCACTCCAATTCCTTTTCGAATCGTTGATGCAAAAGAATCAAAATCTCCTGCTACATAAATTTTATTTCGATGCACAGCAATTGAACGAACCGGTCCGAATACTTGAGGAACTGCCGTCCAAACAGAATTTCCAGAAGGAACATATTGCCCTGTGCTCAAAAACAGTTTACAGAGATTTGCAATTAGGCCACCGCCGATGTGAAGAAAGTCTCCTCCAACAATTAATTGATGGCTTAATGTATCAGGACAAATTGCATAAATAGGTCCATCGGAATTTGGATCAAATGGAAGTAAAGAATCCGAATAGACCATTGTCATATAATTCATCGTGAGCGAAATCGCAGCTCCTCGCCCACGACCAAATCCTCCTATGGAACTGAAATTGCCTCCCAAATAAAGCGTGTCATCATAAATTGATAAAACAAATACTTCGCCGTTGGGAATATAAATGAAGTTTGGATCGAAATTTCCCTGAGGAGTTAAACGGAAAAGATTTTCGCAATTATAATTTCCAACCTTCGAAAAATTTCCTCCAACATAAACATATCCCTTGGAATCTCTTACCATGCAATTGATCTTTCCTTTTACAAATGGAAAAGGAGTTAAGACAATTGCACTGGAAGAATCAACCGCCACAAAATGACCAACTACAGGACTTACCTGATCAAAATCGCCACCGACATACAGTAAACTGTCACGTAAAAGCAAGGCATTTACGGTACCATTTGGCATCCACAAAGTGGTATCGGCAATTTGTGCTAGAGCAATTTTACCTGCAAAAAGGAACAGGGCAATAACCAGTAATCTCTTCATTTTGACCGTTGGTAAGGGCAGGAATGCCATTTCAAATATAGGTGTTCAATGGCCGCGAAAAAAATTGGTATGTTTGCACCACATTTAATTGACCTCCGCCCAATCAAATCAGCATGAAAAAACTTTTTATTTTTTGTTCCCTTGCTTTGGTTTTTACAACCTGTAGCACCAAACTTGACATTCTGGATAATTGGAAGGAAACATCAGTTGTTTATTGTTTACTCGATCAATCACAAGCAAAACAATATGTTCGCATTGAAAAAGCTTTTCTTGGCCCCGACAATGCGCTTACAATGGCTCAGAATTATGATTCCATTAATTACACCAATTCAATGGATGTGTGGTTACAGGAATTAGGTTCAAATGGAGTTCCAATAAATATTTACCATTTAAGCCCAGACACAATCACGAATAAGGACCTAGGTGATTTTTACGCACCGGAATATGTTATTTATTCTTTGAGTACGCCTTTGGATATCCATCATCATAACACTGTTTTGGTAAATACTTCACATAAATACCATCTTGTTATTAATAATAGCCTAAGTGGTAATAGCGCGTCGGCAACAACTTCGATGATTGACAGTTTCAATATTACCCGACCTACAGGAAATCAGATTGACATTAGAAAAATCATGTCTAACTCCATGGTTGATGTTCAATGGACTGGAACCTTAAAGGCACGTGTGTACCAAGTAGCTGCTAGATTTCACTATAAAGAAAGAGATTTGAGTAATAACATTACATTGAAAGTAACGCCAGATTGGATGCTTAGCTCCTTATCTGTTGATTCCAACTTGGCAACAGAACCACAAGGAATTCGTTTCGATCCAAATTCTTTTTATAGATACTTATCGAGCATCATTACTGCTGATCCAAACGTTAGCGCGCGTGAATCAGACTATATGGAATTTGTAATTTTTGCAGGAGGTGAAGAGCTTCAAACCTATATGACAGTCAATGGACCTTCCACTTCTTTGGTTCAAGAAAAACCCCTTTACACAAATATCAATAATGGTTTAGGTCTTTTTTCTTCTCGTTACCAGAAGTTTAGCAACGAGATGGCACTCACCTTGCCTACAAAAGACACGCTTGCAATGGGACAGTATTCCTGTCATCTCAAATTTTTGGATCGCAATGAACATATCACCAATAATCTTGATCTTCCCCCTGGCTGCCAATAAAAATAATTCCAGATATTGATAAACGGCATTTCTGTAAAGAGTGCCGTTTTGTCATTAAAATAAGTCCTATAAATGATATGTTGACCTCCTTTTCTGCCAATAAACCCAATGGCACAGGAATTGACTAATGGCTTGAGACCAATTATTATAATTAAACTTTTTTCAATTATGGGCAAAATTATCGGAATCGATTTAGGAACTACCAACTCTTGCGTTGCAGTAATGGAAGGCAATGAACCTGTAGTTATTCCAAACAGTGAAGGACGTAGAACAACTCCTTCCATTGTTGCATTTGTAGAAAATGGCGAACGTAAAGTGGGTGATCCTGCAAAACGTCAAGCCATCACTAATCCCACGAAAACGATCTATTCAATCAAACGTTTCATGGGACATATTTTCGAGGAAGTGACTGAAGAGATCAGACGCGTTCCTTACAAAGTTGTAAAAGGGGAAAACAATTCTCCCCGCGTTCTGATCGATGATCGGAAATATACACCACAGGAAATTTCTGCAATGGTTCTTCAGAAAATGAAGAAAACAGCAGAAGATTATCTTGGAACTGAAGTGACAGAAGCTGTTATTACTGTTCCCGCTTATTTTAACGATGCACAACGTCAGGCAACAAAAGAAGCTGGTGAAATCGCAGGATTAAAAGTTCGTCGTATCATCAATGAACCTACTGCTGCTGCATTAGCATACGGCCTTGACAAGAAAAATCAAGAAATGAAAATTGTGGTGTTTGACTGCGGTGGTGGTACACACGACGTTTCCATTCTTGAATTGGGAGATGGCGTTTTCGAAGTAAAATCTACTGATGGCGACACACACTTAGGTGGTGATGATTTCGATCAAAAGATTATTGAATGGCTTGTTACAGAATTCAAATCGGAAAATGGTCTTGATCTTTCTAGAGATCCAATGGCACTTCAACGTTTGAAAGAAGGTGCGGAAAAAGCGAAAATCGAATTGTCGAGTTCTGCTACAACCGAAATCAACCTTCCCTACATCATGCCGGTGGATGGAATTCCAAAACACTTAGTGCGCACACTTACACGTGCGAAGTTTGAACAACTCGTTGACGATTTGATCAAGCGTACAATTGAACCCTGCAAATCTGCTCTTGCCAATTCTGGCTATTCCGTGAATGATATCAACGAAGTAATTCTTGTTGGTGGATCAACACGAATTCCTGCCATCGTTGACGCAGTTCAAAAATTCTTCGGTAAAGCGCCTTCTAAAGGTGTGAATCCGGATGAAGTGGTTGCTATTGGTGCGGCGATTCAAGGCGGTGTTCTTACAGGAGAAGTGAAAGATGTATTGCTGCTTGATGTTACTCCATTGTCAATGGGAATTGAAACTTATGGTGGTGTTTGTACAAAACTCATCGAAGCAAATACAACCATTCCAACAAAAAAATCTGAAACATTTTCAACTGCTTCTGACAATCAACCTTCTGTAGAGATTCATATTCTGCAAGGTGAACGTCCAATGGCAAAAGACAATCGTACACTAGGACGCTTTGTACTTGATGGAATTCCTTCAGCACCGCGTGGCGTTCCACAAGTGGAAGTAACTTTTGATATTGATGCGAATGGTATTTTGAATGTCAGTGCAAAAGACAAGAACACCGGAAAATCGCAGAACATCAGAATTGAAGCTTCAAGCGGTCTTTCCAAGGAAGACATTGAGAAAATGAAGCGCGAAGCGGAAATAAATGCTGAATCAGATAAAAAATTAAGAGAAGAAGCAGAAAAAATAAACCAAGCCGACGGATTGATTTTCCAAACTGAAAAACAATTGAAGGAATATGGCGACAAACTTCCTGCAGACAAAAAAGCACCAATTGAGGAAGCGCTTGCTGAATTGAAAACAGCACATGCCGACAAAAACATTCCTGCCATCGATGCTGGTCTTGCAAAATTGCAGACAGTTGTTCAAGGAATGTATGAAGCAATGAAAGGTGCAGAAGGTGCACAAGGCGCTGATGCAAACGCCGATGCAAATACAGGAGGAAACGGAAGTGAAAATGTCACAGATGTTCCATTTGAAGAAGTGAAAGAGGAAGAGAAAAAGTAATTTCAGATTTGCAGATTTCAAATTGCAAATGAAATAGAATAATTCAAGAAAGAAAATGCTGTCTGAAAGGGCGGCATTTTTTTTGTCCTATTGAGAATTTTCAATTGTGTTTGTTGCTTATCTTTCCTTTCGATGAATAACCGAAATAGGGAAAACCTTCAAAATATCCTCCGCTACTTTCCTCCTGCCCTCATCATTTTGATGTTAGTATTATTCTCCTATTTTTCCTGGAACTACAAATTGATTGTTGACGATTTTCAGTTTCAAATTGTGATGAAGGAAAAATCGATTTTGAATGCAGCTGTCTTTTTTTATGACGGATTCAATGGGAGAATGGCTTCTCACATTTTTCTTTGTTCGGTATTCAGGATTTTTCAGAACAAGGAGAATCTGTTTTTTATTTACCATTTTATAATGCTGAGTGGATTTGTGATTTCACTCGCGCATTTTCTGAAAAAATATCTTGAAACTTTTAGAAATAATCTATTGACTAATAAAAAAGCAATTTATTGGTCGGCATTCATCACATCATTCCTGTTTTTCTTTTTCTTCGCTGGCCGTGTTGAGCTTTGGTTCTGGGTTTCAGCAACAGGGGTGTATTTGATTTCATTTATCATTTCCTTGAATGCTTTTGCGTTTGCTTTGAATAAAAATCAAAATGCCAAGACGATTATTTTTTCATTAATGCTATTTTTTCTTGTCGGGGGATTTTCAGAATCATTTGCATTAATGTATTTATTAATACTTCTTTCGCTTTTCATTTTTGCCTTGAAAAAGAATTCAATTATAAAAAAGAATATAATTTCAATAGGTCTAGGAATCCTAGGGATAGTTGGAGCGCTTCTGATCAATGTACTTTCACCAGGAATTCAAAACAGATTGGGATGGCTTCCATCCTTCAGAATTCAACAGGCAATCATCAACACTATTCATTCTTTGGCTTTTCCAATTCTGCGGTACAAACATCTTCCATTCGTTATTGTACTGATTGGGCTTTTTCTGCTTTACACAAATGGTTTTTCCAGAAAAGCAGTTTCAAAAATTACATTCTGGAAAAAGGGCTTGATGATCTTGTTATTCATTATCATCTCATTTTTCATTCCATCTTATCTGCTTTCCGATGTGGTACCTGATCGTGCAGCATCACTGGGTTATTTTATTGGCGTACTATTCCTCTTCGATCATTTCCTATTGAGAAATGAATCATTTCCTATTGAGAAATGAATCATTTCCTTCTTGATTAGGGTACAAATCATAGGCAATTCAAAACTAATTTTCAACATTTTCTTGTTTTTGGCCTATAATATAGCGTCCATCATATTGTTGGCAAGACTAATTTAATAAATTAGCTACAAACTAATTCCAAAAAATATGGGACTATTCGACAAACTAAAATCAATGGTTACAGGTGAAAGCGAATCTGAAACCACTTCAGCACCCAAACAGGAAGTGAGTGCAATTCGTGTAACAGACAAGCAGCTCTCCATTAAGGATTGGCTCCTTTCACTATCTCCTGAATGGCAAGAAATCTTGAGTGATAATTGTTATTTGAGAGCAGATGATGATGCAAAAGAATTGGATTCCAATTTCCGAAAAGCAAGTTCATTGGATATTTCCGACAATGCAAAAATAAAAGACATCACTCCTATTGGAGAATTATGTTTTTTGAAATCAATTGATGTGAGTGAATGTAGAGTGACGGACCTGAGTCCATTGAAAAAATTGAAGTCGCTTGAAAAACTTAATTTTTCAAAAAACCCAATCAAAGACCTTAGTCCACTTGCAGAAATCACTTCCTTGAAAAATCTCAGATTTGGTGGAAGAGATTTTCAACTGATTGACAATATCGATGTATTGGCGAACTTGATTAATTTGGAAGAATTATCCATGACCGAAACGTTGGTTACTTCCTTAAAAGCATTATCAAAATGTACATCCTTAAAAAGGTTGAGTGCTACCGATACCAAAGTGAACAGCCTGGAAGGATTGGAAAATTGCACAAAATTGGAAAGCTTGCAATTGCACAGAACCCAAGTTGCCGATTTGACCCCCATTGCTAATCTCACAAATTTGAAAGAATTAAGTCTATTCCATTGTGCAATGGTGAAGAGCATTGGAGTCGCTTCCAATTTCACCAAACTTGAAAATCTTGATATTGCCTATACCAACGTTACTGACCTAAGCCCCTTATTTGGATTGAGCAATCTTGAGGAATTGTGCGTGATGAGTTTCTGGACTGATCAAATTGCAAAATTCAAGGAAGCGTGTCCAACTTGTAAGGTGGAGCAGTATGGATAGAATTTTCAAATAAAATTGTTTAACAGCAATTTCTAAAATGAAATTCACGAATTGAGCAGGGAGTAAAATCCCTGCTTTTTTTTTGATCTTTTTGCTGAAGGATGATGCTACAAATCGGAACATTTACTAACAAAAAGAGCCTTTCACTTGGAAAGACTCTCTCAATTCATCAAGACATTTTCTCAATACGATTTCACGAATTTCTGCGTTCCCAACAACTCTCCCATCTCATTTCTCAATTGAATAAAATACACACCGACACTCAAGGATGAAATATCAATCGTTCCATCAGCAAGCATTTGTGATGCACTAACATTCCTTCCCGAAATATCCAATATTGTCGATCTTAATTTTCCTTGTGAATTATTCAAACTAGAAATTGTAATTTGAGCATTCGCGGGATTCGGAAAAATTGAAAATGGTGCTGAAGAAGATTGTTGAACTTGAATTCCTGTTTCATCTTGGCCAACAGGATAAACATTCCCAAACACAGGACGCATCATCAGCGAGCCATTAAAAATTGACGTATTCCAATTTCCACTTGTGTTATAATAAATCTTATCGTGATGATCATCGTTAAAATCAAATCCTATATACAAACGGTCAATTGCTTGTTGTTCCCAACCGATATAATAGGTTTGCCCTGCTGTTAGAACAACAGTCCCGCTATCAATTCCATAAGAAACAAAACGATTGGGCGTTTCGAAATTATAGGTAGGGCTTTGCGTGCGTTGAGAATAAATTACGCTACCAGGTTGATTGCCCCCATCCGCCCAAACTTTCAATGTAAATGTCCGCTCTTGAAGGTTGCTGATATCCTGCACAGGTAAAAAATACATTTGAATTGCTTTAAGCGTATCCTGTGTCAAGACATTCGACATGGTGAATTTATAGGCCAACTGAGAAAATTGTCCATATAACCCGTAACCAACTTCTGCACTACCATCATCATATGCATAATAATTATAAAACTTTTGAAGCGTGGTGCAAGTATCAAATGTTGAGGCATTTTCTTTCAACACATGCTTAATTACAAAAGTGGTACTGTCGGAATTTACGGGCGACTGAGGATAGGAATATGAAATGGTAGGATTTGTAATTGCTGCACTGTTCATATAACCCGACGAAAAATAGGTCGGACAAATATCAACCGCGCCAGTAGTATTAGGGTATGTTGTAAGTGCAGTATTGGTTTCGTCATATACATAATACCAATAGGTAATATTTCGTGAAGCCAAATCATTATTGCGAATTTGCACATTAAAGTTTGAGGCCATCATTGATGGCTTGTAATGGGTATGTGGCACTGCTTGGAAATCTTTCAATCCAGAAGTTGGTGGATAAACAAAACCCACATCTCCTGACAAAGTATCATTAATGCTACGGTTGTTTTTCAACACAACTTCATCCAAATGCCAATGGTCATTACTTCCACATTGGGATGCATAATTATGAAAACGGAAACGGAAACCATTGGTGAAATAGGATGCACTGTCTAATTTGATCAAAACCAAATGGAAATTTGTGTCATTTAAGGAAGGCGTATAACCTTCCGTAAACCAAACGTTTTTCCAAACTGTTGTAAACTGGTCCGGATTCCATGCAGGTATATTAAAATCAAGCAAAAAAGAATCCTGTGCATTCGGTGCATATCCTCTACCCTGAGGTTCATACCAGAAACTCAGATAAACAGAATCAGCAACCGAACGAGCACTCAAATTAATTGGCTTTGAAACAAGGTCATCACATCGGCCAGTTGAATTCACATTTGCAAGATCATTATAAGGCTGTCCATTCCATTTAATTCCATCGAATGTGCAAACGCCCAAATTGATTGGAGCAATAGCCCATGTTCGATTAATAAAAACACCACTAGGTTCAATTTCAAGAGGAGGATTTGAAAAACTTAAATCCCATAAGGATGTATCTGGACGATTTGAATTATATGAAAAATCATCATGGAGTCCTGTGGAAGGGAAAACAATTGTATCTGCCAGAAAAGCCATCGAGGAACGCTGCAATTCAAAACGATGAGCGTCGGCAAACTGAATTGGATTTGATCTCAGCGGAATTAGGTGTTCTTCGGGTTGCGCAAAACCATTTCCTACAGTGAAAAAAGCAAGTGCTGCAATCAAAATTATTTTAAACGTCTTTCTCATTCTCAATATAAATTACACTCATTTAATCGAATCACCACTAAGTTTTGATTTGTCATTGGTCACACGCAAATCAATCATTGCACCAGTAATTAATTTACGATCTCTTCCTGGTTTTGGTTCCTGGCTATAGACAAATGCGTTTAAAGTGTCTTTCACTCCAGGATCGGCAACCAGCAGCCATTCTAAACCTTTGTCCACCATTTTACCACGAGCAGCTCGGAAAGTCAATCCAACCAAATTCGGAACATCAAATCCTTGTCCGCTGTTATTTTCTCCTTTGCCATACATCAATTTAATGGTTTGTCCTTTTTCAATAAGTGTTCCTGGCTCAATTCTTTTTTCCCTGTATAGTTGCTTAACAATACAACCATCACAAGGATCATCTACACCTTGAGCTACACAAATCAATCCGTAACTCTCACAAACAGCCATCGCCTGTCGAAGTGAAAGATCTTCCAGCTTGGGCATATTAATCATAGGAGGACGAACTGAAGTGACGTACAAATAAACTTTTCTCCCTTCTTTCACCTTTTCACCAGGATCAGGATCTTGTTTTACAACAATCCCCTTTTGCAATTTTGGATCCCAAATGGAATCAATGATTTCATAATTGATTTTTTTATCCGAGATGAATGTTTCAAGTTGTTGTAATTTCAAATCCTTGAAGTCAGGAACCAAAACAAAGTCATTGTGATGCGTGTAGGATTTCAACAATGCGAAAATCATCCAAAACAAAAAAGGCAAAGCAACAACAGCAACACCCATGTTGATTAGGAAAATACGGCTTTTAAGAAAAGCAAAAATCTTTTTTATCATAATGCTCAAGCGTGTTGTTGCACCTGTCTGCGCTTGCGTTCGAAAGCAAAATCAAGGATGCGGTCAATAAATTCGTATGGTTTGTAATGATTAATAGCGCCTTGATGGAAAATGCAAGTTGCAGGAGTCATTCCTGGCAACGAATTCACTTCCACAAAAACGACTTCAATCCTAGCAGCATCATAAATGCGAACGAAAGCATCAATCCGGGCATATCCCTGAATATTTAACAGACGTGCCGCTGCTCCTAAGGTTGCCTTTACCTGATCAGAAATCTGCTGGCGTTCCTTTGCATTGAAAGAATATCGGGCCGGTGTAATATTCTGTCCTTGCCCTGCAAGAAATTTTTCTTCTAAAGAAAGCACTTCACCTTCAGATAACGCTTCTGATGCCTCAAAAACTTCATATTCAATTTCTCCTTTGGAATTATAACGCGTCAACATTCCTCCTGTTATTTCCAAGAAATGTTTTGAATCTTTTTTACTGATTAATTCCTCAACTAGAAAAACTTTCTTTCGTGGAAATTCTTCTTTCGCCTTTATCTTCAGAATATCAGCCTTATTCGAATCAAATTCTTCCGTTTTTCGGAATATTAGATCGGCGAAGGTTTCTAATTCAAGTTTTGTTTTTACCCTTCGAACAGCGGAGCTGCAACCATCATCAACTGGTTTTGCGATAAATGGCCATTTGATTTTCTCATCAATGGTTTTCAAAACATTTTCACGATTTGAATTCCATTCCTCTTCGGTGACGAGCAAATGTGCTGCAGCTAGCAATCCATTCTGCATGAGAATTTCATTCGTCCGGAACTTATCAATTGTTATTTCAGAAGTTGCTTTTCCAGAACCATTATAGGGAATTCCCAACTTGTCCAGTTTTTCCTGAACAGCTCCATCTTCGCCTGGTCGACCGTGAAGACCAAGAAATACAGCATCGGTCATTTTCGCAAGTTCCTCATAGGTGATCTTTCGTGGAGCTGCGAGTGCATCTGTTGAAGAATATGTTTTTGTTATGGAAGAACAAGAATCTATAATTCGTTTCACCACAGGATGCACTTTCCAATGATCTATTTTTTCTTTAATGTCGTCAGCGTTATCCTTCAACAAAACATTTACGGGAATAACATACAGGTTATGTTCCTCATTGCTGCCGGTTAGAAAAACGGGAAAAGGAGCATATTTTGTAGAGGAAGAAAGTTTCTCGTAAATATTCCTTCCGCTTTCAACAGAAATATGTCGCTCAGAAGAATAGCCACCAAGAATAACAGCCACTCTAATTTTCGTTTCACCTTTTGCACGGGACGCATGCATTGCATCCTCCAACTTCAACAACAAATGCTCGAAACGTTTTGCATTTTTATCACCGCGAATTCTTGCACGTAAAGAAGTTCGAATAATGAAAGTCAAAAACTGAGATGGGTTCAAACCAATTTCAGCCGCCTGATGGAAAAAGAAAGAAGAAGGCATCATGCCCGAAGTGGTATTCGGATCATTTAGAAAAATGGTGTTGTCTTTTGAAATAAATCCATCAATGCGTGCGTAAACATCAAAACCAAGAGCGGGAAATAATCTTTCACATTCCTTTCTGATTTTTTCAATCTGTTCTTCTGGTAATTCTATTGGTGTAATTTTCCGTGAAAGCCCAGGTAAATATTTTGAACGATAATCAAAGAGTTCCTTGCCTTTACGAATTTCGGTTGGAGGAAGAGCAACTGCTTTTTCATTTTCATCCGCAACAACAATGCATGAAAACTCTTTTCCTTCAATAAAACCTTCAACGAGAATTTCAGATTCTGCATCAAGCGATTCGAAAAATAATGCCGTCTTATTATTGGCAAAATGATTTTCAACTGTGTCCAACAAAACATCAGGATGAAAACTCACTTCTTGCTTTCCATTCACATGCACAATCATAGGCATTCCAATTCCTTCACGGATATCCGTCAGCAAACGAATTGTTTCATTTTTTGATTCTTCATCAAGCAATGACCATTGTTCAGCGGTAATTTCTCTTGTGAAAAAACTCTTATTCACTGCTGCAATAAATTCATTGAATTCTTCATTATGCAAAATGGAAATTCCAATAGAAGAACCTTGGGTAGCAGCTTTAACAACAAATGGAAATCCGATTTCTCTTTTCACTTTTTCAAAAAGCGTTTTTTGATTTCCGGCAAACCATTCGTTCCTCTTTATCGCGAAAAATTCAGGAGAAGCAAAACCTGCATTGACCATCAATTGCTTTTGAATGGCCTTATCAATTCCAATTGCAGAAGGCAGCACACCACTTCCGGAATAGGGTATTCCCAAATACTCAAACATTCCCTGAATACGGCCATCCTCACCGAAAGGTCCGTGTAAGCAGAGAAAAGCAAAATCGAAAAGTTCTTTTAATTCATCAGTAGGAATTCTTTTTCCTAATGCCCTTGCCATTTCATCTTGCTGTTTTGGATCGGGATGAAGTGATTCGGCATATACTTGAAATTCACCTTTTGATTCCGGAACCATTTCCAAAGGCGGATAAAAATCGCGAATACTGCCTTTGTAAACGAATTCCCAATTGAGCAGAATAAATTTTCCGAAACTGTCCACAAAAATTGGCACAGGTTCAAACAAGGATTTATCGAGATTATCGTAAACGGTTCTACCGCCAGCAAAGGAAATTTCACGTTCCTTCGAAACGCCACCAAAGATGATTCCAACACGTATTTTCATAGGCGAAACAAATATAAGTGTTTGCGCCGCGTGTTAAGAAGAGAAATAGGTAGGTTTTCAATAAGTGTTGTTGAAAACCTTTTAAGTGTAAGCAACTTTCAAAAAGGGCAATTCTGGATTAAAAGATTGTATATTGGTAAATCTAGAAACAGGTTAAAATGATCGGTTCGAAATGCACAAACACTTACCAAAAAGTCCCTCGCGGGAATCATGTAATGACAATCATTTCCTATTTCTTATGCAGTCCATTCATGATTTATTAAATTCGCCAACCCGCTCCATTCTTAACCAACCGAAACCGAAGCAAATTTTGCTTTACAATAGAAAAATCCAATAGCTCTACCCATTTTCCATATGAAAAATTTACTAGGAATTAGAAATCGTGATCCTTGGATGAAAATAATTCTTTATTTGAAGGACGTTTATTTTACACCACCATTCGAACATCTATACCGTGCAGCAAAATTTGCAAAAAGGTCAGGCATTTCGAAAAATACGAAATCAATTATTATTGATGCCGGATCTTATGATGGATTGTCCTGTCTGTTTTTTTCGAGCCAATTTCCTAATGCATCGATTAAGGCATTTGAACCTAATCCGGAAATACTTGAATTGATAAATAAAAATATTACGAAAAAACCCAATATTGAATTATTTCCAGTTGCACTTTCAAACGTAACTGGTGAAAGCACTTTTCACATCACTCAAAACCAGGTATCGTCTTCATTGTTACAGGTTGATGCGGAGTTTTATGCTAAAAAAGAAAATGAAACAATGAGCACTCAATTAAAAGTGACTCAAGAAATTAAGGTTCCAACAAAAAGACTGGATGACTATAATTTCGAAGAAGTTTTGTTGCTTAAAATGGACACACAAGGGAATGAATTAAATTTAATTAATGGAGCCCAAGAAACATTAAAAAAAACCTATATGGTTGTTACAGAAATGGCTGGTTCTGCATCCTACGAAGGATCCTGTCATTATTTTGAAACAGATGAAGCATTGAGAAAACTAGGCTTTGAGGCGGTTGATTGGATTGTTGCCTATCGAAGGGCTGGAATTATTGCATTAGAATTCGACATGATTTATGTGAACTCCAATTTCAAAGTTTCAAATTAAAATTCCTAAGAAAAGAAATTTGATTATTGAATTATCCAAAACTCAAGACTTCACTGGTAAATTGAAGATTCATTTGGAGATATTCTTCTGGCAAATCTTACATTATGCTTAATGATCAGAAATTATTTTCAATAAATTCCACAAATTTTCTCAAAGCCCTAGCCCTATGACTCACCGTATTCTTCTCCTCCAAACTCATTTGAGCAAACGATTTTGAAAATCCATCAGGCATAAATATCGGATCATACCCAAAACCTTTTTCACCTCTTGTTTCTTCGAGTATTTCTCCTTCAACAATTCCTTCAAACAGGTACTCCTTTTTTCCGTCACAAAACGCAATAACCGTACGAAATCGCGCCTTTCTGAGGGTATTTGACTTCAATTCACTAAGCACTTTCTCCATATTATCATTCGCATTTTTCTGTTCGCCAGCATAGCGTGCTGAATACACACCTGGTTTTCCATTTAAGGCTTCAATTTCCAGACCTGTATCATCAGCAAAACAAATTTTATTCGTTTTCTCAAATACAAAACGAGCTTTTTGAAGGGCATTTTTTTCAAGAGTATCTCCCGTTTCTGGTAATTCGTCCTTGAAAATAAATTCATCCAGCCCTTTCAGAAAAATGCCTTTCGGCATTAGAGAAGCAATTTCCCTAAGCTTATTTTGATTCTGAGAAGCAAAAACTAGTTCCATAATACAAAACTTTCGGGTCATCAAAACCCATGGATTTCTTATATTGTGAGCCTCAAAATTATGAAGCAGAACGATAAGTCCGCCGAAGAACAAAATATTTCTTTAATGATCATTGGTGCCCAGAAAGCAGGGACAACCTCATTGAAAAATTATCTTGGACAACATCCTAGTTTGAAAACGCATTATCACAAGGAATTTGCCTACTTCGTAGACCCCAACCAGTATGATAATAACTTCGAAAATGCACGGAAAAAATATTTTCCTGGTAATCTTCATGCTGATTATCTCATTGCAAAAAATGCGGGTTTGTACGTAAACGATGCGGGAATTGCACTTCTTAAAGCACATAATCCAAATTGCAAACTCGTAATTACACTTCGAAATCCAGTTGAACGTACCTATTCTGCCTTTCTTATGGAAAAGAATTATGGTATGATTGACAATCCGTTTGAATCGCTTGAAGAGGTCATGAAAAATAAGGATATGACGGATTGGAGATATGAATTTCTAATTGGGATGAGTCTTTACGAGTATCACTTGAAAAATATTTACAATTATTTTCCACCTGAACAAATCAAACTCATTCGTTACGAAGATTTGAAGGCCAATTCCACAAAAATATGTCTAGATATTTTCAAGTGGATGGGAATAAATGATGATTTCACACCTGATACATCAAAACGCTTTAATGAAACAAAACTCACTCGATCGGCGAGATATGGAAAATTCATTCTACGTATTCTAGGAAATCACAATCCCATTAAGGATTTTTTCAGGAAAATATTGCCTGGAAAAATGGATTACAAGGTTGGTGAGTATCTAAGAAACATCAACTTGAAGAGTGAAAATTATGCCCCCATGTCACTTGAAATGAGAAATTTACTGATTGATTTTTATGCACCTTTCAATGATGAACTTAGCAAGCTAACCGGAATGGATTTTTCGGATTGGAATGAAAAAAAATAGTGTCATAGAAATTGAATATGAAATCAAACCCAAGATAAAGTTTGATATGGGTTTAAGAGAGCTCTGGGATGCCCGTGAGCTTTTTTATTTTTTCACATGGCGTGACATACGGGTGAAATACAAGCAAACCTTTTTGGGATTTACTTGGGCGATTCTGCAGCCGCTGCTCATGACAATCGTTTTTTCGATCGCTTTTTCGAATTATCATGCACAACAAAATATTCCTTATCCACTTTTTGTATGTTCCGGATTTATTCTTTGGAATATTTTTGCAAGTGGAATATCAGGTGCGGGGAATAGCATGGTTTCAAATGCAAACATCATTAAGAAAATATATTTCCCAAGATTAATAATACCAATCTCCTCCATATTGGTTGCCATTTTTGATTTTTTAATGACCTTACCATTGCTGATTATCTTCTTAATTTATTATAAAGTAAGTCCAACTTTTGGAAACATTTGGATGCTACCAATTGGCATTCTTATGGCTATCGTTTCAACATTAGGGCCTGGCTGTCTGCTTGCCGCACTCAATGTAAAATATCGGGATTTTAGATATGTCATACCATTCCTTGTGCAGTTCCTCATGTTTGTCACGCTTTTTATTAATCCTGATAAATTCGCTCACGATAGGATATTTCAGGAAATTCTAGCGCTTAACCCTATGTCAGGTTCAATTGCACTTTTTCGTGGATTTGTCTTAGGGCAAGAAGTTGATTTTGTTTTATGTGGAATCAGTTGCATTTCCGCTATTGTATTTTTTCTTTTGGGAATTTATGTTTTCCGAAAAACTGAATCTTATTTCGCAGACCTCGCCTGAACATGAAACCAATTTTGGAAATCCAATCCGTATCAAAAAAATTCAGGCTCCGGCATGAGCAGAAATCCTATTTAAGCTTGCGTGAATCCATGATGGGGATTTTTAAAAAGGACTCTTCCTCCAATGAAGATTTTTTTGCTTTACGTGATGTTTCATTTGATGTTTTGCCTGGAGAATCGATTGGTATTATTGGCAAGAATGGCGCAGGAAAATCTACTCTTTTAAAAATACTTTCAAAAATCACACCTCCTTCCACTGGGAAAATAATTGTGCGGGGTAGAATTGCAAGTTTGCTTGAAGTTGGTACCGGTTTTCATTCCGAATTAAGTGGAAGGGAAAATATTTTTCTAAACGGCTCAATACTTGGGATGAAACAAAAGGAAATTGCCGAGAAGTTTGATGAGATTGTTGATTTTTCAGGCACAGAACAATTCCTTGACACTCCGCTAAAACATTTTTCAAGTGGAATGCAGTTGCGCCTTGCATTCGCTGTAGCTGCCTTTTTGGAACCGGAGATTTTGATTATTGACGAAGTTCTCGCTGTGGGTGATGCTGAATTCCAAAAGAAATGCATGAGTAAAATGGAAGACGTGAGCAACAGTGGGCGCACAATACTTTTTGTGAGTCACAACATGGCGGCCATTCAAAATCTTTGTTCAAAAGGAGTCTATCTTGAAAAAGGATCGATGGTAATGCAGGGAAAAACCGATGAAGTTATTGGTACGTATCTCAAGAATAGCCTTGGTGAAACTACATTTGAAAAAAATAGCAAAGAAAATAAGGTCTGTAGTTTCAGCAAAATTGAGATCAGTAAAATACCAAAAGGCGATCAAACTTCTATCCACTTGAATATTGAAATTGTATCGAGTATAGAGAAAAAAGTTGCTTTAGATATTCGATTACAATCATACAGTGGTAATCCTGCAGCATTCGGTTCATATGGAACTTTTAATGAATCGGAGATGCTCACCCTGCAAAAGGGCATGAACAATTTCCATCTTGAAGTAGAGCTTTCTGGAATGGCGAATGGCCTCTATTCATTAAGTGCTGATTTGACGCAACCTTTCAAAGAATTCTATGATAGAGTTGAACAGGCACTTCTATTTGAATACTGTTATACTAATAGTTTAAAAGATTCAGTGCTTCTCCAAGACTGGAATCTTGGTTATTATCGTTTACCTGTTTCAATTTCACGACTATGAATGGAATGCGAAAATTTATTTACAAGGTTCTCAACCATGTGCTCTATTCAGGGAAATTTGGAGAGGTGGGATTGCGTAAAAACTTATTTTCTTATTTGCCCAATACTCCCATGAATTACATTGATGTAGGCGCATTCAAAGGAGATTTTTTTGAAGTTTTAAGAAAAGAAAAAGATCTTGCATCTGTAGTACTTGTTGAGCCGCAAAAAGATTTATTTGAAGAACTGAAACAGAAGTATGGTAATGACACGAGTATTGAACTAAACAATCGCTTATTGAGTGACAAAGAAGAAGAGATGGATTTTTTTATCTATGAAAAGAAAGCCACTTCATCCATTCTTCCTATAAGTAAATCAGTTGAGCAAGAACTCCAGATGCAAGGCAGCGAGAAAATTCAAATGAAATCATGTACGCTTGACCAACTAGTTGCAGGGAAATTCGATCGCATTGATCTTTTGAAAATTGATGTTCAAGGTGCTGAGTTGAGCATATTGAAAGGTGCAGCGGAAACATTGAAGCGGACCAATCAAATCTGGATTGAAGTTTCCTTTCGTCCGATTTATACTGGAAGCGCTGTTTTCAACGATATCTATTCTTTCTTAAACGACAACGGTTTTATTCTGAAGACTATTCTTGAAGGATATCGAAGTAATGAGCATGAACTGCTGCAGGCCGATTGTTTATTTGAAAAAAAACACACATGATATATAGCCGATTTCTTTTTTCATTGAAGCAGCGAATGTTCTGGAGTAGTGTGCGCAAACGCAGAAAAGAGTGGCCAATAAAAACTGCGACCCAGCAAACAGTGAAATGCGCACTAACCTCTTCAATAGAAATTTTGCTAGACAAAAGTGATGAACTTTCACAACATATTTATTCTGGCGCATTTGAATGGGAAGAACGAGAATGGCTTAAAGGCATTCTAAAACCTGGAGATGTTTTTTATGATATCGGAACGAACATTGGCTATTTTTCATTGCTTACTTCGGAATGGTGTGGCATAAATGGCAAAGTGATTTCACTTGAACCCGTTTCAAAAACTTTTGGACGATTAGAAAAAAACATTGCAGACAATCCACAAATAAAAAACATTCAAACTTTTCCACTTGCAGCAAGTGATGTAGAAGAAGATCGTGAAATCTTCATTTCCCTAAATGGAAAAGATGCTTGGAATTCATTGGCAGGCAATTTTGATTCGATTGTAAACGCATCGAAAGAAAAAATAAAAACAATACCAATTGATATTCTACGAAAAAGAGAACATCTTCCCTGCCCTACCGTAATGAAAATAGATGTTGAAGGTTGGGAGATGCATGTTTTGAAAGGCGCTGAGGAAACCTTACGAACCTGCAAGCCAAAACTCCTTATTGAATTTACCAGTGAAAATCTTCATGCAGCTGGAACTTCCTGCGCAAAACTTGCTGAAGCAGTACGTTCACATGGCTATGAATTATATTCCTATAACGCCCGATACAAAAGACTCGATGCGGTTACAGACTTTTCATTCGAACATAAAAATCTTGTGGCCATTCCCCGATGAAGGACCTTCCAAAAATATCTATTGTTATTCCATCGTTTAACCAAGGAAAGTACATTGGAGAAACGCTGGATTCTTTATTAAATCAGAATTATTCAAACCTTGAATTGATTGTTATTGATGGAGGAAGTACGGATAACACAGTTGAGGTAATTAGCAAATATGAGAAACATCTTAAGTATTGGGTAAGTGAAAAAGATAAGGGTCAGTCGCATGCCATCAACAAGGGATTCGAACATGTAACTGGAGATTTATTCAATTGGTTGAACAGTGATGATAAGCTTGAACCGGGAGCATTAGCATCCATCTCAAACTGCTTCTCTACCCATCCAGAGAAAAAAGTTTTTACTGGGAAAACACAGTTTTTTTCGGAACTTGGATTAAAAGGAGTTTCCGGAAAAATTATTTTCAATGAAGTTGAAACAACAATTGGTTTTGGCCAAATCAATCAGCCAGCCATGTTTTACCGAACTGAAATTTTCAAACAGTTTACTCCACTGAATGAAAATCTCCACATGTGCATGGATCTTGACATCTGGCTTCGCTTTCTACTAACGTATGGGATCCATGCTGTATTCCAGTCAGATACAACATGGGCTGCATTCCGTTTTCATGAAAATTCGAAAACCATTTCTTCTATTGGCGGATTTTATCCTGAGAAGAATGCGATCTACGAGGAATTGCTTGATGAAAAAAGCAGTGCAGATGAATTTTCAATTTCACTGAATTTGAAAAAATATCCAGCTTGTTCAGAGCGTCAATTAAAAAAAATATCGTCCTCCTATCATCTATGGATGGCCGATGAATTCAGCATGAACAAGAAAATGGAAGAAGCCAAAAAACATTTTTCAAAATCACATTTTTTCACAACATCAAAATCAGAGAAACGAAGGTTTCTTGCAATTTACAAGAGATTATTAATTGGATAGTAGTTATAATTACAGCGTCCCCTAAATGAAAAACAGGATTTATTTTCCAAATCTAAATGGTATAAGAGCAATCGGCTGCCTTTTCGTTTTTCTTGCGCACGCATTTGCCTATCTTAACTTCAGGGAGATTAAAAATCCTATCAAGGCATTTGCATACAATCAGTTTCTTTCTGGCGCTGGCCCAATGGGCGTTTCGCTTTTCTTTGTCCTAAGTGGATTTCTCATTAGCTATTTATTGTTGTCAGAAAAAAAAGAAACAAAATCTATCAATCTGAAAACTTTTTATGCTAGAAGAGTACTTCGAATATTGCCAATGTTCTTTCTTGTTGTCATTGCTTGTTTTTTTGTTCTTCCTTTTTTTTCAGGAGGAATATCCTATTTAGGAATAAAGGGGCATCTTCCTTCTTATGTACTTTTCATCAATAATTTCGATAGGATAAAAAGTGGCTTCACAGGATTTGGAAATGATAGCCTCGGCGTGTTATGGTCAGTTGCTGTTGAAGAACAATTTTATATCATTTGGCCACTTCTACTATTATTGCTTCCCAAAAAACTGATATTTCCGTTATTACTATTGATTATTTCATCTTCCGCTCTATTCAGATTTTCTTTTCGCAACAATTCTGAAATTCTGCTTTACCACACATTCAGCGTTATGGGAGATCTTGCTACAGGGGCTATTGTTGCTTACTTGACAATTTTCAGTTCTGTCTTTCGGAATATTTTTCAGCAACCAAAAATCCTTTTCTCAATTTCCATAATCATTCCAGTATTTCTCGCAATATATTTTCACAATTTCTTGCTCAGTTCAGGCAATACCGCAGCATATGGTAGACTCCTGATGTCGCTCGCATTTGGAATATTTATTGCATGGCAAGTCAACACGACAGCCAATGGTTGGAGCCTTTCCAAAATTAATTTTTTGGGGAAATTCGGAACTATCACTTATGGTTTTTATTGCCTCCATATGTTTGTCATTATGGCCATACAGAAAGCTAACTTGAGTTTTGCCATTCCTCATTCTTCGCTTACATTTTATGTTGAACTAATCATCGCATTCATAATTACCACATTTATTTCGCTAGTCAGCTACCGATATTTCGAAGGCTTTTTTCTAAGAAAAAAAATGAAATTCGAACAGTAAAAACAAAATGGAAAAAAGTAACAATACGGCTGTAGTGGTGCTATCCTGCGATAAATACGCTGATATATGGGCACCCTTCTTCGCGTTCTTCAATAAATTCTGGCCCGAGTGTCCTTACAAAATTTATCTTGGTTCAAATACATTGGGATTTTCAGACAATAAAATTCAAACGATAAAAAGTGGCGAACCCATCAACTGGACAGCAGACACACGCGCAATACTCGAACAAATCAAAGAGAAATATGTGATTGTTCTTTTAGAGGATTATTTTCTGTACACGAATGTTGACCAAGGAACACTTGATCGCTGCGTTGAAATGATGGAAAAAGAACATGCTGTATTTTTCCGCATTGGGTGTTTTCCTTCGGATCATTTTTCTGATTATGCTTATGACAAAATAAAGGGCAATGAATGGTGTGGGCGAACGCGCATAGATGCAAAGTATGCCATCAATCTTCAGGCTGGAATTTGGAATAGAGAGGAATTTATTTCACTATTGAAGGATGATGAAAATCCATGGCAATTCGAATTGGCTGGTACGAAACGGTGGGCAGCTTCGGGAAAAGTTTGCCTTGGACTAGTTGAAGATAAAAAACTCAATTACGTTCATGGTCCCATTACCTACCTCTGCACAGCTCTCTCTAAAGGAGTTTGGATGCGTGATGCTTTTGAATTGGCGAAAAAAGAAAACATCAAATTAAATAAAGGCAATAGAACAATTGAAACCAAATGGCAATATAGGAAGAGACGAATGTATCATGCATTGCCTTTCTGGTCGAGGAAATACATTGATTTTTTTTCAAATAGATTATTCATATGATAAGGGAAGAAAATATTTCTTATTTGTGTAAGAAAATTCTGCATCTTGAAGAAGATATAAAATGAAAAGGATAACAGTAATCATTCCAACATTCAACCGCCCTGAAAAACTAAAAATGGGTCTGACTGCTCTCGAAAGGCAGACAGATCATGATTTTTCTGTGCTAATTGTTAATGATGGGTCATTACCTGAAAACCTGGAAAAGTATTTGCAGCTTGTTTCAAACACAACCTTATCATGCAAATTAATTTCACAAGAAAATAAGGGAATTGCCGGAGCAACAAATACTGGCATTAATGCTGCACCAAATGGTTTGATTATACTCACCGATGATGACATTATCCCATCACCAACATTCATTGAACAACATCGCAAGCATCATGCAACTATTCCAGATTCCATTTTAACAGGCAAAGCCTTATTTGACCTTTCGTATGCAAAAACAGACGTGCAGCGATATAAGAATTTCATGGATGAGGAATGGATCCGTATTTTATTTCCTGAAAAGAAGCCTCTCAATAGACTTACATTAGAGAATTTCACGCTAACAGCGGCAAATATGTCATTTGAAAAAAAACTCGTGGATATAATTGGTGGATTCCGTGAGGACTTGAAAGATTGTCAGGATTTCGAGTTCGGTTTAAGAGCGTTTAAAAATGGAATCCCTATTTATTATGATCTTAATTTGATGGTTCATCACAATGATTCCATCACCTTGAAATATTATGCAAATCGTCAGCAATCTTACGCACGCTTCAAGAAAAAAGCACTTGATTCCTATCCAGAATATTCCTCAATAATGAACAGGAGGGCAATGGAAAATTATAGCACAAAAAAAGATAAACTTTATGACTTTCTTTCAAGAAAAAGCATTTGCAATTTTATTGAAAATTCACCTCTAATCCGAATCATACCAAGATTCATTCGTTATAGAATTTACGGATCGACTATTGCTGCATTGAGCAGGGAGGTTTTATGAAAATCAACATTGCATATATAATTTCTCTCGTCCACAAAGCAAATATTTTCGAATGGACAGCAGAAGAACTAAACCCTGACAAATTCAAACAGGTTTACGTTCTCATGCATTCAAAGGAAACGGAATTTGAAATAAGCTTAAGGAAAAAAGGTTTTACAGTTTACCGAATTCACTATTCTGGTAAACGCGATATGGTCAAAACCATATTTTCAATCTTTCGAATACTCCAGAAAGAAAAAATCAACATTGTGCACACGCATTTATTCGATGCAGGAATTGCGGGAATGATGGCTGCTTGGCTCAAACGAATTCCCAAACGAATACATACACGCCATGATGCAACGGTGAATCTTGATTATTATCCACAAGCAGTCAAATGGGATAAACTCACTTCACGTCTTGCTACAGATGTTATTGCAATTACAGAATCGGTAAAAGGTATTCTCATGAACATGGAAAATGTTCCAGAGAAAAAAATCAGCGTCATACACCATGGTTTCCGTCTTGAACAATTTGTTGCCCCCAATCCAACCGCTCAAAAAAATCTTCAGGAAAAATATTTTTCTGCTGGTAAACCATTTCCTGTCATTGGAGTTATTTCAAGATACATGCATTGGAAAGGAATTGAATATACAATTGATGCATTCCTGGAATTAAGAAAGACTTTCCCCTCCGCTCATCTCCTTCTTGCAAATGCCTCTGGACCTTACGAATCTGAAATCCATAAGCATCTTGATTTTTTGCCCAAAAACTCTTTCACAGAAATCCCTTTTGAAAGCGATATCTTTTCACTCTACCAACTCCTCGATGTTTTTGTCCATGTGCCTATCGATGAGAAAGCGGAAGCATTTGGACAAATCTATGTGGAAGCAATGGCCGCAGGAATTCCAAGCATTGTAACCCTTTCTGGTATTGCACACAATTTCATTAAAGATCATGAGCATGCTTTGGTCGTTCCCTATAAAAACAGTGAAGCCATCCTACAGGCAATGAAGGAACTGATAGCCAACCAAGAACTCAGAAACAAACTTGTCATAAAAGCCCGCGAAACTGTTAGTAATGAATTTTCCATCCATCAACATGTGCAAAAATTAGAGGCATTATACTTGAAAAAATAAATCAGTTATTATGGCAGATTCCTTAATTTCGAAAAGAAATAGAGACAGGGGTTCCGCTCATGAAAAGATTGCTTAAAAAATTAAGATCATTTTTACTTTTCAATATACCGATTAGATCATTTATAAGATCCTTCGTTTCATTTTCCAATCGTGTTAACCGTTTTTTTTCCTTGCATTGGCCTGTTTATGGGACCATTAGTTTCCATTTACCTGCAGGAGAACGAGTGAAAATTTATTCCAAAGGAGACGATTTCGTTTCCACCCAAGCCTATTGGAAAGGGTATATGGGTTATGAGGGGCCCACCATTCAACTCTTCTATAATATCGCGAAATGCACCTCCACAATAATTGATGTAGGGTCTAACGTTGGGTATTTCTCGCTCATTGGTGCAGCTGCCAACAAGCAAGCGCACGTGCATAGTTTCGAACCGGTGGTAAAAATCCATAAGCGATTATTACGAAATATCAGTATTAATGGATTCATCAACATCAAAGCGAATCAATGTGCGGTGGGAAATGTGGATGAAATTATTTCTTTTTTCATTCCTGAAGGAAATGGTATGGTACATGCCAGTTCAACAAAAGAAGGTTGGGGTGAAAAAGCAATTCGGGTTAATGTTGAATCAATCACCATCGATAAATATGTAAAAGAAAACAGCCTGAAAAAAGTTGACCTTGTTAAAATGGACGTCGAATTCCATGAAAGTGAAGTACTAGAGGGAATGAAGAACGTTCTTGAAAATGATAAACCAATCATTATTTCTGAAGTGCTTTTTTCTGAATCTGAAGGAGTGAAAGGTCATTTTGAAAATGATATTCACTTGAAAATCGCATCGTCATTGCGGGCGCATGGTTATTATTTTTATCTCATAAATGCTACAGCTCTTATTCGTGTCGAACAACTTGAATATAATCCCGATGATCGGAATTACCTGTTCTCAACAAAACGTTCAGAAAATATTTATCTTCCCTATTCCAACATGAACGAACTTCTTCGGAACATTCTTTAATGCAAACGCTCATTTCCATTATTGTTCCTGCATACAATGCCGCACAATACATCGGTGATACGATTCGTTCTGTGCAAACTCAAATTTTTCAAAACTGGGAACTTATTATCGTAAATGATGGATCTGCAGATGATACAATTGCCGCTGTCAATGCGTTTTCAGCTGATACAAGAATCAAATGCATCACTCAAAAAAATGAAGGTGTAAGTGCTGCTCGAAATACAGGCATCGATTCAGCGAAAGGTGATTTTATTGGCTTCCTTGATGCAGATGACACAATGATAGAGAACAACCTAACAATTAAGTTAGAGCAACTTATCAATTCTAAAGAATTCGATTTTGTTTTCAGCGATGTATTGGAGTGCAATGATAAGTTGGAACATTCGGGTACGATCATCAAAGGAGTAAATGAAAATATTCTAGAAAAAATTCTTCTGTGGGAAGGTGCAGCAATTCCTCTTCCTGCAGGAAATATAATTGCTAAAAAAAAATGTTTTGAATCGGGCTTGCGATTTGACACCGCACTTTCCACTGCTGCGGATCAAGATTTTGCAATACAACTTGCTGCCCATTTCAAAGGGAAACACATTGCTGCAGCGACCGTATGTTACCGAATCTTACCCAATAGCATGAGCAGAAATATTGCGCTGATGGAAAAAGATCACATTGCTGTTTTTGAAAAAGCAGAAAAAAACAATTTGTTCCGTTCATTCACATTCAAAAGACAATGCTTTTCCAATTTATATTTAATTCTTGCAGGAAGCTGGTGGGTAAATGGGAAAAACAAAAAACGGGCGCTTTTTTTTATGTGGAAAAGCATCATCAATCGGCCACGGAATATTTTCAAATTACTTAAAAAAGTGTTTTGAAAATGGAAAGAAAAATCCTTGTCATTACCTATTGGAGTTTCTCGGATGCGTTGGTGCAAACTTACACACTCCCCTACCTGCGCATCATTCGTGATATTTTGCCTGAAGGAAGCAAACTATATCTTGTGACACTTGAAAATAAAACATTTTCAAATTCTGAAATTGAAATCGAAAAAGGAATTTTCAAAATATCATTCGCCTATATTCCATTTGGGTTAAGAGCCATTTTTTCTTGGAGAAACAATATTTCATTCCTCAAAAAATTCATTCAAGAAAAAAATATCGACACCATACATACTTGGTGCACGCCAGCAGGTGCAATTGGGTACTTACTTTCCAAAAAAACCGGTGTTCCTCTCATACTAGATAGTTACGAACCACATGCTGAGCCGATGGTTGAATCGGGCACTTGGAAAAAAGGAGGAATTGCTTTTCGAACTTTGTTCCAACTTGAAAAAAAACAAACACATCATGCAAAATATTTAATTGGTGTAGTTTCTGGAATGAACGTATATGCACAATCCAAATACAATTATTCAGGAGATAATTTCTTTACCAAGCCAGCTTGCATTGATTTGAAGCAATTCAATTTATCCCATCGAAAGAATACTTTGTTATTGAAAAAACTAAATCTGGATGGTAAAATTGTTTGTGTTTATGCAGGGAAATTTGGTGGATTATATTTGAAAAAAGAAGCCTTTCAATTTTTCAAAAAAGCATTTGATCATTGGGGAGAATGCTTTACTGTTTTATTACTGACAAGTACACCTCATGAGGAAATTTATGCTTTGTGTGAAGGTGCAGGATTGCCGAAAGAGAATGTCAGAATTGAATTTGTTTCACATGCAGAAATTCAAGATTATCTAGGTTTGGGAGACTTTGCATTCTCAGCATTCAAACCCGTTTTAAGCAGAAGGTATTGTACGCCAATAAAAAATGGAGAATACTGGGCCCTAGGTCTTCCTGTTGTCATCACAAAAAACATTTCGGAAGACAGCGAAATTATTGCATATTCACATACGGGCGTTGTTCTTGATAATCTTTCCATTCCTGAAATGGAAAAAGCGGTAAAGGAAATGGATAATTTGCTTGATAAAAATAAAAACGGGAAATTGTCAGAGGAGATTTATCAATTAGCGGTACAACACAGGAATTTTACTATTGCGGAAAACGTTTATGGAAAAATATACGGAGAATGAATAAACAGAAAATTCTGGTAACAGGTGGTGCCGGTTACATTGGCTCACATACAATCATTTCTCTATCGGAAATGACTGGCTATGAAATCTTGTCAGCTGATAATTATTCCAACTCGTCACCGAAAACGTATGAGCGAATCAAAAGCATTACAGGAAAGGATATTGAACATTTTGAAGTGGACTTGTCGGACAAAAAACAGGTGGAAGATTTATTTCTGAAAAACCCCGGCATAACTGGTATAATACATTTTGCAGCTTTCAAATCCGTTCCTGAATCTGTTGCAAAACCATTGATGTATTATCAGAACAACATCAATTCACTCATTAACTTGCTCGATGTTGGTTCGGAAAACGGCGTACGAAATATTATTTTCTCTTCTTCCTGTTCGGTTTATGGAAATATTGATTCACTTCCTGTTACAGAAGAAACTCCAATTGGAAAAGTGGAATCACCCTATGCTTTTACGAAAGTTATTGGTGAAAAAATCCTTGAAGATGCCCTTAGAAGCTTGATCGGAATAAATGGTATCGCACTGAGATATTTTAATCCAGTTGGCGCACATGAATCAGGAAGACTGGGAGAACTTCCGAATCAAAGGCCAAGTAATCTTGTTCCAGTCATAACACAAACTGCAATTGGGAAAATTCAAAAGATGCAAGTTTTCGGCGGCGATTACCCCACACGTGACGGAACGTGCGTTCGTGATTACATTCATGTTTGCGATATCGCTGAGGCACACGTAAAGGCTTTGAATCTTTTGATTTCGAATTCCAGCAATGAAACATTCAGTATTTTTAATTTGGGCAGCGATAAAGGTGTAACCGTTTTGGAAGCAATCAAGGCTTTTGAAAAAATCAGCGGACAAAAATTGAATTACGAAATCATTGAAAGGCGGGCTGGTGATGTGGAATCAATTTATTCCAACAGTTCAAAAGCCGAAAGCGTATTGGGATGGAAGGCAAAACGTACGCTCGATGAAATGATGGCTTCGGCGTGGAAATGGGAATTGCATTTAGCTAGCAAATAATTGAAATGGAAAATTTTCACAAGGCTTGTCTTCTGTGCGGTTCATCTGAATTCCACTCTCTCGGAAAAGAATATGATCATGCTTATCTTGTAAAATGTTCTTCTTGTGGTTTGGTATTTGGAAAAAGAATCCCCACTGAGGCAGAACTGCAACTACATTATGCAAAATACACACGGGATAATTCCATTTCGCCAATCACCATTAAGCGATATGAAGAATTGCTTGATCAGTTTGAACCCTACAGAAAACTAAACCGCATTCTGGATATTGGTTGTGGAGATGGTCATTTCCTCGCTGTAGCAAAACGAAAGGGCTGGGAAGTTTTTGGAACAGAATACACGAATGAAGCGGTAAACGTTTGCAGGGAAAAAGGAATTCAAATTCATCAAGGATCGATTCAGAATTATGTAGCAGACCAGTTTGATGTCATAACTTCTTTTGAAGTGCTAGAACACATTAATGACGGAAGAGAACATTTGTCAAAAATAAATGAACTCCTACGAAATAAAGGGTTGTTTTATTTTACAACTCCTAATTTCAACTCAATGAGCAGGAGGGTTCTTGGTGGGAAATGGAATGTGATCGAATATCCGGAACATTTGCTCTATTACACAAAGCCTACAATTTCAAAAATCCTAAACGATGCAGGATTTTCAAAAATTTCTTTCAAAACCACTGGTTTCAACATGCAACGATTCAAGTTATCGGGAGGCAATGCTGAGCATATTGGAAATACGGATGAAACCTTGAGAATTGCAATTGAAGAAAAAAAACTACTTCAATTTGCAAAACAAATCATCAATGGAATTCTGAATACTTTCCGTTTAGGAGATACACTCAAAGGATTCTTTATAAAATCCTAAGTACTGCTTTTGCCATTGTATTTCCTGGACCACAAAAAGTAGTTCATCAGTACAAGAGCGCATACGAAAAAGGGCAAGAATGGAATCTTGAAGCGAACCAACGCTCCAAAATTGGACGTTGACAAACCCACCAATAAGGAAAAGAATATAGTGTAAGATAATAGAAAAATCAGAAATGGGTTTTCAAGAATTATTTTAAAAAACTTCTTCATCTTAAAAAAGAATCCTACAACAACTCCAATTGCAAGTAACAAAAAAGAAAAATTTTCTAATCCTGAAGCAATCATAACAGGGTTCCTTGCTTCCCACAAAAAAGGGCGAAACAAACCTACTGTTATCGCAGAAGGAACCTTACTAAGCATACCTGTAATGGTCGGATCATAATCACCGATATCAAAAGAACTTCCGTGGTAATAATCTTGCTTCAAATCCTTTTGAGTTATGGATGCTGTCACTAGCATTTTTGGTACGGAAAATTTCCCAAGGCGATCACCAAAAGCAGAAAGCATTATATAAACAATCAAAAATGATGAAAGATAAATTAATGGAATTGCGGAATATTTCAGAAATTTCGAACGGGCCTTTGAAATTCTATTATAAAGAATCCAAACAAATGCTCCTGGTAAAAGTGAAATGAGGATATATGGTTTGATTGACAGTAAAACCCAAGTGGACAGGATAAGAATAAATAAATTTCTCAATCGTTTTATTTTGGAAATGAATACGCCATCAATTCCAATAATAATCCAACAAACAGCAGCAAATGTAATTGTGTCTTTTAAAATTCCAGATCCCCAGAAAAGAACGGAAGGAACAAAAAGCATACAAAAAGCCATTCTACCTTCCAGGTTTGGATAATAGCGCACTAGCAATTTAAAAAGTTTCCATGTTCCGATAAATGAAAGCCAAGAAAGCATTACAGTTGAAACCAGATAACTTTTGAAAGAGATAACTAAAATTGGAGTCAATAATTTTGCAACAAACCAAGTTTGGTGATCATAAAACATATAAGACCAAGGATAACCTGTAACTCGATCGAAAAGAAAATAATTTGGAACAGAAGGTGTTTGAACAATTTCTTTCAGAAAATTTCCTGGGTTTTTCATTCCCAAATTCAATAAAGCGCGTGAAGTTTCAAAATAGGAAACCGTATCTCCACCTTTGTAATAATAAATGTAAATCAGGCAAAATGCCACCGCACTGATAACTTTCGCAAAAACCGCACTTGTGTAATAGCGATAAATTCGATCCCTTTTGATATGTGTGATTTGAATGTAAAAAGAAACACCCATTATCACCAGCATATATATCCCCAACATCACCCACTCGAATGGATAAATCTGTTTGATGTAAGCAAGATTCTCTAGTTCAAACATAAGTTAGGCATGGTGATATTTTTCGCCACGAATAATTGAAAATGCACGATACAATTGTTCTGCCAGAATAATCCGAACCATTTGATGTGAAAAAGTCAATTGTGAAAGTGAAATTTTTTCATTTGCACGCTCATAAATTTTTTCAGAAAATCCAAAAGGTCCTCCAATCAAAAATACCACTCTTTTATGTCCCGCCACCTGCTGTTTTTCTATCCATGCAGCTAAACCCGGCGATGAAAACCCCTTTCCTCTATCATCAAGCAGTATCAAGCGGTCAGAAGTAGCAATTTTAGCCAGCTGTAATTCTCCTTCCGCTTTATTTTGTTCTGCCGGTGTAATTTTTCCTGCTTGTTTCAAAGCGGGAATCTCAATAACGTCCAATGTACAATAATGCTCTAAGCGTTTCAGATATTGCTCGAAACCAGATTTTGTCCAACCTTCTTCCGTTTTGCCTGTAAGTAAAAGTGTTATTTTCATCGTTCTGTCAATCAAATGAACTCATTGGGAAAAAATAGTAGATTTGTGAGGTGCATCGTAGGGCGAAAATACCCGATATTTTGGCTCGATAGTTGCAGTTTTACAAGGAAATGACCGAATTATCATGAAAATTGTGCTGGCTCTTTTACTTTTCTTTTCCCCTTTCGTCACATCGGTTGATATTGTTGATGGTGTTGCCAATGCAATTCGTACTGGCAATGCAAAGGAGATTTCGAAATACTTCGCCGACAATGTCGATTTGAAAGTTCTCGAACAAGAAAATATTTACAGTAAAGCGCAGGCTGAATTGATCTTAAAAGATTTTTTCGCCAAACATCCAGTTCAAGAATTCACAGTTGTACACAAGAGTCAACCGAAAAATGAATCGCAATTCGCAATCGGAACGCTGAAAACAACAAATGGTAATTATCGTGTTCACTTCCTCATGAAAACGGCAGCAGGTTCGACAACGGTGACACAATTCCGTATCGAAACTTCCGATGAGTAAGACGACAAATTACAAAGCATCCCTTCCCGATTTAGAGCTGATTAATTC
>CAIQQJ010000111.1 GCA_903873905.1 uncultured Flavobacteriales bacterium | reverse complement strand
TTGGCATTCTTGGATTTCCCGATGATAAATATTTTGCCTGCACAGCGCTATACATGTGGATTGCCTATTCACTGGTTTTCTTTTCGCACTGCAATGTGAAAGTGAATTTTGGATTTCTGAATAAGATCATCATTACACCCAATACACACTATTGGCATCATGCGAAAAACATTCCGAGAAAATTTGGTGTGAATTACGCTTCCGTATTGGTCATCTGGGATCACCTATTCGGATCTTATTATTTGCCCGACGAAAAAATAGCGCAACCAATTTTAGGTGTTCCGAATAATGATGTGCCCAACAATTTCTTTGGACAACTCTGGCATCCTTTCAAAGAATTATTGACGCGAAAAAGGGATTCGCAGATGTTGAATACCAAAGAAAATAAAAAGAAAAAATAGACACTGAGGCGCAAAGAAACCTCTGCGACCTCTGCTCCAATAAATCAATTCAGAAAATCTTTCGCCTTTGACAAAGCCTTCTCAATTCCAGCAACATTCGTACCTCCTGATGTTGCGAAGAACGGTTGTCCGCCGCCACCACCTTGGATTTCTTTTGCGAGTTCACGAATGATTTTTCCGGCGTCAAGGTTTTTTTCCTTCACGAGGTTTTTTGAAATCATCACAGTGAGAGAAGCTTTTTCATTCACTTCAGCACCGAGAACGAGGAAAAGATTTTCCACTTTTTCATCAAGGCCAAAAGCAAGATTCTTGATTGCATCAGAAGAATTCAATTCGATTTTTGCGGAAATGAAATTCATGCCATTCACTTGCTTGACTTTTCCAATCAATTCCGATTTGATCATTTTCACTTTTTCATTCAGCAACATTTCCAATTGTTTTTCCAAGCCGGATTTTTCATCCATCAATTGGTGAACACTTTTGAGAATGTCTTTCGGCGCTTTGAGCAATTCCTTGATTTGCGCAAGCGTATACAATTGATCATTAATGAATTTCTCAGCGGAAACAGAAGTGATTGCTTCGATACGACGAATGCCAGCAGCAATCGCACTTTCACTTGTGATTTTGAATAAACCAATTTGTCCTGTTGCAGGAACGTGTGTTCCACCGCACAATTCAATGGAATAATCCTTGTCAAATGTTACCACACGAACCACATCACCATATTTTTCACCGAACAAAGCCATCGCACCAAGATTTCGTGCATCATCAATTGCCATTTCACGAATATTTGAATGAATGTTTTCCCGGATTTTCTCATTGACGATTTTTTCAATTTTCGCCAAATCCTCATCGGTGATTTTTGAATAATGGGAAAAGTCGAAACGCAAATGTTCATCATTTACCAATGAACCCTTTTGTTCAACATGCGTTCCTAAAACTTGACGAAGTGCTGCATGCAACAAATGTGTTGCACTATGATTGTTTTCAGTCGCTTTCCTTTTTGCAAGATTGACACGCGCCTTGAATGTGCGTGTAATGTCTTCCGGCAAACGATCTGTCATGTGCATGATTACACCATTTTCTTTTTTGGTGTCGAATATTTTCACTTTTTCATGAGGAGATTCTAGTTCACCAGTATCACCAACTTGTCCGCCGCTCTCTGCATAAAATGGTGTGACATCCAAAACCAATTGGTACAATTCTTTTCCTTTTGCCTTCACACGGCGATAGCGAAGAATTTTAGAATCAGCTTCAACTTGATCATAACCGATAAACGTTGTTGATCCATCTTTTACAATTTCAACCCAATCATCCGTATCAATTGCAGTTGCTGCGCGTGAACGATTTTTTTGTTTTTCCAATTCAACTTTAAATCCTTCTTCGTCAATGGAAAGTTCGTATCCTTTTGCAATAAGTGCTGTCAAATCAAGTGGAAATCCGAAAGTGTCGTACAATTCGAAAACAATTTTTCCGTCAATGGTTTTTACGCCTTTTTGTTTTGTTAATATTTCAATACAAACGGCATCGATTTTTTTCAAACCGGAATCGAGTGTGCGGTAAAAAGAAATTTCCTCTTCCTGAATTACTTTTTCAATCAATGTTTTTTGAGTAAGCAATTCTGGGAATGAGTCGCCCATTTGATTGGCAAGAACTTCCACCAATTGATACATGAAAGGCTCTCTCAATCCGAGTGATTGATAGCCATAACGGATTGCACGACGAAGAATTCTGCGAATGACATAACCGGCTCCTGTGTTGGATGGTAATTGTCCATCAGCAATTGAAAATGAAATGGCACGAATGTGATCTGAAATCACGCGCATGGCAATGTTGATCACTTCTTCACTTCTTCCTGCTTTTCCCTCATAATAGCGAAGGCCAGAAATAGTTTCGATTTTACGAATGAGCGGAAGGAAAATATCCGTTTCGTAATTCGATTGTTTATTTTGCAAAACACGAACCAAACGCTCAAATCCCATTCCTGTATCCACATGTTGTGCAGGAAGTTTTTCCAGTGAACCATCGGCTTTGCGATTGAATTCCATGAACACATTGTTCCAGATTTCAATTACTTGTGGATGATCATTGTTGACTAATGTTGCGCCACTTGTTTTTTTTCTTTCCTCCGCATCACGACAATCAACATGAATTTCTGTACAAGGACCACAAGGACCAGTGTCGCCCATCTCCCAGAAATTATCTTTTTTATTTCCACGAATGATTCTTTCTTCTGGAACATATTTTTTCCAGCAATCATATGCTTCCTGATCGAATGCCAAACCTTCTTTATCGTAACCTTCGAAAACCGTAACATATAATCTGTCTTTCGGTAATTCGTAAACTTCAGTCAATAATTCCCAACTCCAATCGATTGCTTCTTTTTTGAAATAATCTCCGAAGCTCCAATTGCCCAACATTTCAAACATCGTGTGGTGATACGTATCCACGCCAACTTCTTCCAAGTCATTGTGTTTTCCAGAAACGCGTAAACATTTTTGTGTATCGGCAACGCGTGGCCATTTTGCGGGAGCATTACCCAAAAACCATTCTTTGAATTGATTCATGCCCGCATTGGTGAACATGAGTGTGGGATCGTTTTTAATGACCATAGGAGCAGAGGGTACAATCTCATGTCCTTTGGATTTGAAAAATTCTAAAAATGTGCGGCGGACTGTTTTTGAATTCATTGTTTAGTGCTTAGTTCGAAGTGTTTAGTTCGGAGAAATTTATTCAGAGAATCTCCGAACTTCATACCACGAACTCTTAACTTATTTTTAGTGCTTAGTTCGAAGTGTTTAGTTCGGAGACTTTTCGGCAATAATCACCGAACTAAAAACTCCGAACTCCCAACTAATAAGCGGTTGCAAAGTTAGCTGATTTTGTTAAATTTGGATTCCCACAATTTGGACTTGAAAAGAAGGGACGAATGTCGAAAATCAGGTATAAATTTAATACGAAGACACTCAGTTACGAAAAGGCCGTTACGCCATTTCGTACGCGTCTTTTTCGTGTCATTTCTTTTCTTGGTACGGCTTCTGTCATTGGAGTCATTTCCGTTGTCATTGCCTTTAAATATTTTGATTCTCCGAAAGAAAAACAATTGCGCAGGGAACTTGAAAAAATGCAATTGCAATATGATCTTGTTAATCGGAAAATTGATAACCTGAGTCAGGTGATGTTGGATATGGCCAATAGGGATGACAATATTTATCGCGTTATTTTCGAAGCAGAACCCATTCCAAGCGATATCAGACAAGCAGGATTTGGTGGTGTTGACCGATATAGCGCCTTGGAGGGCTACAATAATTCGCAATTGATGGTTTCTCTTACTCAAAAGGTGGATCGTCTTACTAAAGAAATTTATATTCAATCGAAATCATTTGATGATGTAGTGAAAATGGCGAATGGGAAAAAGGAATTACTTGCTTCCATTCCCGCCATCATGCCAGTTTCCAATAGAGATCTTCGACATGCACCAGGTGGATTCGGATGGCGGATTCATCCCATTTACAAAACACAAGAATTTCATCCCGGAATGGATTTCGCGGCACCACAGGGTACAGAAATTTATGCAACGGGTGATGGCACGGTTACGGTTGCCGATGCTAAATCACAAGGGTATGGTAATCACGTTGTCATTAATCATGGTTATGGTTATGAAACCTTGTATGGTCATATGTTGAAATACGTTGTTGTCGAAGGACAAAAAGTGAAACGCGGACAATTAATCGGCTATGTTGGTTCAACAGGTTTGTCAACAGCACCGCATTGTCATTATGAAGTTCACAAAAACGGAGAACTCATGAATCCAATCAATTATTATTACAACGATCTCACACCAGCGCAATACGCAAAACTCATTGAGCTGTCCTCACAATCATCACCAGCCTTTGATTAGTTCTGAGTTCAGAGTTGTGAGTTCGGAGAAATCCGATTAATTTCACTTCTAATTCCACTCCAAGAATTACTCCGAACTCAGCACTCCCAACTCCGAACAAAAATGCCATACAAGGAATCTGAAACCGTAAAACTTTATCATTCCATTGGGGAAGTGGCGAAAATGTTTAATGTGAATCCATCACTTCTTCGTTTTTGGGAAAAGGAATTTGACATTATTCGTCCCAAGAAAAACAAGAAAGGCGATCGCATGTTTACACAGGAAGATGTTTCGAATTTCAGAACCATTTTTCATTTGGTGAAAGAACGTGGCTATACCTTGCAAGGAGCGAAAGAGAAATTGAAGGGAAATAAAAAAGAGGAAACAGCTAATGATGTTGATATGGTGAAATCATTGGAGAAAGTGAAAGCCTTTTTGTTAGAATTGAAATCGCAGTTGTAATCAACGCGCATGCTTTCGCATTTCAAATTTGTTAATTGTCAATTACCAATTTATTTTTCGCGAAATTTTCCCAGCCTCTTCCCACAGTTTTAATTATTGCGTGCCCCCAAGAGTCGGGCTATCCGCTGCAAGTCCTCAGCCGCAGTGTCGGGTTTGCAAATCCAACACCACGGCTTGCGGGCTTTTTCCCAAGGGGACCACTATGTGACGCCACTATCCTCACGCAAAAAAAATCGATTTTCAATTTCAATATTCCACAATTGGAAATCGGCAATTACCAGATTGGCAATAAAAAAAGGAACTCCATTTCTGAAATTCCTTCTAAACTTTTCTCAATTGTTTTTTTATTCCTTGTAAAGAATGAAATGTTTTACCAATTCAAAAGTTCCACCTGCTTTATCTGCATCCAACTTCACAGATTCTTTAATTGCCTTGAATCCTGAAAATTCAATTCGAACCTCATAGGTTTTATCACCTTCCAATTGAATTTGATAAATTCCATCGGTACTTGAAGAAATGGTACTTACAAGTGTTCCACTTGCATCATATATTTTCAATTCTGCTGCAAGTGGTTTTCCATCACCATTAAAAACAGAACCAGTGAGCAAGGACATGTATGGGCCTGTATGTGGCTTGGGCATCATTTGTGTCATGTCAACTGTCCAAATATCGCGCTCTCCTAATCCACCTTCACGATCGCTATCGATGTAAGCGGTTTTGCCATCTGGTGAAAGAATAAACATGCGTTCATTCGAAATGGTGTTAATTGGATAACCAACATTCACAGCTGTGGTCCAAACATTATTTTCAAAACGTGTCATGAAAATATCGTACCCGCCCATACTGTTGTGGCCATTGGAACAGAAATAAAGTGTCTTTCCATCTGGTGCAGGGAAAATTCCACCTTCATCGTATTCTGTATTAACGTTTGCGCCAAGATTTACGGGTTCACCCCAGGTGGTTTTATCAACTTTTTTAGCCATCCAAATATCACTGTGGCCAAAACCTTTTTGTCCTTTCCATGGTAGATCTTGTCCGCGTTCGCTCATGAAATAAAGCGTATTTCCATCTGGAGAAAGAACAGCACCATCTTCAAAATAACTGGTGTTGATATTTTTTCCCATATTTTTCGGAGTTCCCCATTTGCCAGAAGAAGATTTTTTCGAAACATAAATTTCACCACCACGCGCATCATCAGGATTGTTGATGTAGAGAAACATTTGTTTTCCATCAGGAGAAATACTGCATGCAGCATCGTGTCCATCTGAATTTACAGCCCCTCTTACAAGATCAGCTTCAGTCCAAGCGGCTTTTACAGAATCCCAAGTTGAAATGTAGATGTCTTCAAAAAATCCACCATCACCTTCTGTGTCTTGGTTTGCATTTTTTCCATCAGGTCGACGAGAAGTGAAAATCAATGTTTTCATATCGGCTGTGAAGGAAGGACGTTTATCATCGTATGGACTATTGATCATAGCTCCTGCGTTTGCAACGGTTACAGGCTTCGGTGTTGCCATTAACGATTTTGCAGTTTGACATTGGGAAAAATAATAATCGATTTCTTTTAGTTTGGTGGCATTTGCAGCATTCAGCGTTTTAGCGGCGGAATACTCCGTCATGGCAGAATCCAATTTCCCTTTTATCTGATAGCAACGACCGAGCAAATAACGAATATCGGGAGTAGCACTTTCGTTTATTGATTTTGCTTTTTCAAATTGAGGTTGTGCCTTATCAGGCTCTTGCATGTTGAAATAACATTCTCCAATATGAAAAATGATGACTGCATCATTTGGTTTATTGGCAAGTACTTCCTTGTAAAGATTTACAGCCTTCACGTAATCGCCCATGTTAAATGCTTGCGATGCGTTGAAGAGTTTTACTTCGTCGGTGCTTTTATCAAGTACGTTTTGGGCAGAAATGGTTCCGGCGAAGAGGAAAATAAAAATTGCCAGGAGAGAGAATGATCTTTTCATAACGGTCTAAAGTATAGTTAACAAATATAATCAACGGCGGAGAATATCAAGTGTGCGAAAGCACTTGTTTCAGTTTTTCTAGAAACAGCTCGATTGCAGCCTCTCCACGTTTATTCAACCTTAGGTTTAGCGACTTGGTGAGGTAGAATTCCACATCAAAAGGGAGATATTTTGGGGATTCTTTACCAATCACATCTTGAATATTGTTCAAGCCTTTCTCCAAGGAATTAGAAAATTCATGTATGAACTCAGCTGGCAAGGGTTTATTGCTAACCCAACATGCGAAAACAAATGGCAATCCTGTTAGTTTCTTCCATTCTTCAGAAAGATCAAATTCGTATTTGAAAGTTCCATTCAATGTAAAGGTGCGATCGCCTATGACAACTCCAGCAGTATTTCCAGAAATATTTTCTTCAAACCCAGCTTCTGCTTTTTTCCATTCAGGAGAAATATTCCACAATTCTGCAGCAAGAATTCTAGCCAATGCAACGGATGTGCGCGATTGGTAATCGAGCAAAATAGTTTTAATTTCAGTTAATGGAACTTGGGAATAAAGTTTGACAGATTCCACAGGGCCATCAGCACCAATACAAAACCCGGGAAGAATATGCGCTTCTTTCAAAAATGGAATTACAGCAACGGGAATTAATCCAAGATCAACTTCGTTTTCCAATAGTTTTCTCGCCACTTCAGAAGGCATATCCAAACTGAGTGAAATGTTAGCTACTGGCGATAATTCCAATCCATGAAGAAATGGCTTTGTGTTTAAGTATGAAACTGCTGAGATTTTGATCATAAAGAGATGTGCTGATGTGCTGATGTGCTGATGTGCTGATGTGCTGATGTGCTGATGTGCTGATGTGCTGATGTGCTGATTAAATTTCAGCGTACAAAGATAATTTACTCGACGAGAAATCAGCACATCCCTTTATCATCTCATCAGCACATCATTTCCTTTCCATCGTGTCAATTGTTGCCAATGTGGCTGCTACAACAGAAAGTACGGGTGCGAGTGCTATTCCAAGGAAAGGTATCATGAGTAGGAAGGAAAAAATCATTCCATTGCCAATTGCAATACCCTTGTGTTTTCGAGTGAAAATGGCACCTTCTGAAACTTTTAATTTTCTGCGCTCATAGGTATAATCCATCATGTTAAAACCAAGGAAATACCAACCAATTATCCAGAGAAATGGAACAACAATCCAACCGATAATAGGAATCCATCCGATCAGCATGCAGGCGAAGATGATCAGCGTTTCGAAAAACATGTTTCGGAAGGTCACGCTTATTCCCCGGAAAATATCGTGTAAAAATTGTTTGAATCGAAAGGGGTATTTTTTTTCAGAATTGATTTCATCGACGCGTTCCGAAAGCAGGGCCATGATGGGTGAACAAACAATCAGAACAATGAATTTCAAGAATGAACTGAACACGAAAAATAAAAAAACCTTCAGTATTAATCCGATCAGAAAACTTAAAATGAAATTCACCCAATGCAGCCATCCTTCACCTGGATCAGATAAGCCGATCAGGGAAATGACATCATCAGCAAGTTTTCCTCCCAATGAGAATGTGGACCAGAATCCGAAAATTCCAAGAATGAGCATAATTGCAATTGGATAAAGAAAGTATGCCCACAAGCGATGCTTCGCAATGAATTCAAAAGCTTTTATGTGAAAAGAAATTCCCTTACTGAAATCGGAGAAAAATGACATAGGGTAAAGGTAATTCCGAATTTTGAATTTTGAATTTTGAATTTTGAGTTTTGGATTTTGTATTATTTAGGTTGAATCAAATCCCACAAATTGCCATACAAATCTTCGAAAACAGCAACCGTTCCATGTGCCTCCTCTGCAGGTTGCCTTACAAATTTGATTTCAGCAGCAAGCATTCTGTGATAATCTTTTTGGAAATCGTTTGTATATAAAAACAGAAAAACTCTTCCCCCAGTTTGATTTCCAACACGGCTTTTTTGTTCGTCATTCGCAGCTTTTGCAAGCAATAGAGAACATGCTCCATCACCTTTTGGTTTTACAATTACCCAACGTTTTGTTTCACTTAAAGCGGTGTCTTCAAGGAGTGTGAAGTTTAATTTTTCAGTGTAGAATTTTATTGCTTCGTCGTAATCGTGAACTACAAGAGCGATATGGGCGATGCGTTGGTTCGTTTTATTCATTTGTTTTGTATTCAATAAAAGTATCACAAATATTAATTATTTATAAGATCGTCATTCATTAATTTCTCATACGTAGATTGCCGATTTTCATTTTTCTCCATTAACTAATTCAGTACTTTTACATTAATGCTAACGTTTCTCAATAATTTTGATCACCAACTTTTTCTTCTCATTCATCATTGGAGAAATCCTTTTTTGGATGACGTCATGCCAGTTATTACTGGGAAATGGTTGTGGATTCCGCTTTATGCAATTTTGCTTTTTCTGATTTGGAGACGTTTCAAAAAGCAATCGATTGTAATTATTTTGACGGTTGGCTTACTCGTGCTTCTGAGCGATCAAACTTCTAATCTGCTAAAAAATAATGTTGGAAGACTTCGTCCTTGTTATGATCCTGCATTAACAGGGCAGGTGATAACGCCGCTTGGAGGTGGTGGGCAATTTGGTTTTGTTTCGGCTCATGCGGCAAATACATTTGCAATTGCAACATTTCTTTTTCTGTTGTCGGGAAGTAAAAAGGGCGTTGCTCAAGTGAAAAAAAGATGGGGATGGTTTTTGCTTTTCCCTTGGTCACTATTAATTTGTTGGAGTCGGATTTATGTTGGGGTACATTTTCCATTTGATTTGATAGGAGGGTGTATGATTGGAGCGTTTTGGGCAATTGTGTTATTTATACTTTATCAAAAAGTTCTTCCTGTGTTAAAGTAATTTTTTTTCGTGAGGAATTGCAGCAATCCCTACAATACTGTTGGGAGCGTAATGCCCGACCTGCAAGGGCACGCCCGTATAAAATTCTTTGTTGGTCATTGATCGCTAATCCGTAATCAAAATTTCATTGGTAATGGGTAATTCGATAATTGGTCATCAACCCAGCATTTTCCCTATTTTTACGCCATGTTTCAAACAGCACTGTTGATTTTTCTTGGTGGAGGATTGGGAAGCCTTGCACGATTTGGAGTTTCAATGGGCGTAAAGCAATTTTCTGAAGGAATTTTTCCGTGGGCAACTTTAGCTGCAAATGTTTTAAGTTGTTTGGTCATTGGAATTGCGCTTTCAATTTTTTCCTCCAAAATGGAAGATAATAATATTCGAATGTTTGTCATTGCAGGATTTTGCGGCGGCTTCAGTACATTTTCCACTTTCAGTTTAGAAACACTCGAGATTTTTCGTCGCGGACAAATTATTCTTGGCGCATCCAATATCATTGTGAGTGTTGTGCTTTGTTTGTTGGTGCTTTCTTTTCTCGTCAAAAAATAATATTTCAAAAATATTTTAAGAACCAAAAAGTAAAATGAAATACGCAATCACTTTTATAGTTGTCATTTGTCTTACGGCAGCAGTTCTCGGACAAAGTGGAAAAGGTGCACCCGTCACGCTTCCAATTCCTGATCAACCTAAACTTGTTGTTGGAATTGTAATTGATCAAATGCGTTTTGATTATGTATATCGTTTTTGGAATAAATTCGGCAATGATGGATTTAAGCGTTTGATGAGTCAGGGTTACAATTGCAGAAACACGAATTTTAATTATGTACCAACTTTCACTGGACCAGGACACACTTCCATTTATACAGGGACAACACCAGCGATTCACGGAATCATTGCGAACAATTGGTATGATAGGGAAAAAAACAAATATGTGTATTGTGCTTCCGATCCTGATGTGAAATCAGTCGGAAGTGATGTGGAAGAAGGGAAACGTTCACCAAGAAGAATGTTGACGACAACGGTTGGAGATCAATTGCATTTGGGAACAAATAATGAAGCGAAAGTTATTGGCATTGCATTGAAGGATCGTTCTGCCATTCTTCCAGCTGGTCATTCTGCAAATGGAGCCTATTGGTTGGATGACTCAACAGGATTTTTCATTACGAGCACCTATTACAGAAATGAATTACCGAAATGGGTGAATGATTTTAATGAAAGAAAATTAACTGCAAAATATTTGTCGCAAGACTGGAAGTTGTATAAGGATTCAACTCAATACACAGAAAGTATAGCTGACAATAATAAATATGAAGGATTGTTTAATGGAGAAACCACTCCTACATTTCCACATCAACTTCCAAAACTTTTTTCTTCGAAGAATGGCAAGTACGGATTGATTCGTGCAACCCCATTTGGAAATTCACTCACAGAAGATTTTGCAGAGGCTACTATTATGGGAGAGAATTTGGGAAAGGGAAAAGCGAGTGATTTTCTTTGTTTGAGTTTTTCCTCCACGGATTATGTCGGACATCAATTTGGGCCAATGAGTAGGGAAGTGGAAGATACCTACATGCGATTAGATCAGGAGCTCGCAGACTTTTTTCATTTTCTGGACAATTGGATTGGAAAAAATAATGTTGCAGTTTTTTTAACAGCCGATCATGGTGTGGTGGAAACTCCGGAATATTTGATTGATCAGAAAATTCCTGCCGGTTATTTTGATGAGGCAAAATGTACCGATTCATTGCGAAAAACATTGCTTCATGTTTATGGGGATTCACTTTTACTGGCTTATGGAAATGATCAGGTTTTCCTTGATCGTAAAAAAATGGCCGCGAAAGGATTGAAGCGAAAAGAGGTGGAGGATTTTGTTGCTGATTTTTTCATGGGCTTCAAAGGTGTTGCTTGTTGTATGACCGAAGCGGATATTTCTGCGAATCAATACAACGAATCTCCGAAGAAACAAATTCAGAATGGTTATAATTTCAAACGTTCAGGTGATGTTTGTGTTATATTACAACCTGGCTGGTTTGGCGATTGGCCAAAGAAAACAGGAACCACTCATGGTACGCCATGGAATTATGATACGCACGTTCCGCTTTATTGGTGGGGATGGAAGATAAAAAATGGCAGTAGTGATGTTCCTCAAAATATCACTGACATTGCTCCAACCGTTTGTTTGATGCTCAACATTCAATTCCCAGATGGATGTACAGGGCAACCTATTAGTGGACTTCTTAAATAATATGCTTCACGATTTACGAATTATTATTAGCGTTACATTCATTCTGTGAATAGAAAAGAATTTCTTCGCTTAGTTTCCATTGGCGTTCCCGCTGGGATTTTGCTTCCATCCTTTCTGGAATCCTGTAGAAAAAAAGAGCTTTTTGATGGGAAAACTTATGGAGGAAAAGTAATTATTATTGGTGGCGGTGCAGCAGGATTGTATGCAGCTTTTCTATTGCTAAAGCATAATGTTGACGTAACCATTTTTGAAGCACAAGGTCGGTATGGCGGAAGGATTTTTCCATTGAATGGATTTTCCGATTTTCCAATTGAGTTAGGGGCAGAAGAGTGTCATGGCCAACGTTCTATTTGGTATGACATGATCAGTTCCACTCCGGGAATTTCATTTGTGGATACGGAGGTGGAAGAGGATTATATTATGATCGATGGTTCCTTGAAATCCCTTTCCTCCCTTTCAAGTGATCCTGATATTACTGCAGCAAATAATCTTTCTGACAATCTGGGTACGACAAATATTGGAGGTGATATCACGGCGGATCAGTACCTGCAACAAAATCATTATTCCAATCGCACACACACTTACCTAGATGCATTATTTGGCAATGAGTGGGGAACTTCGAATGACCGCTTGGGATTGCAAGGGGCTTCTGATGAAGATAAATTATGGACATCGGGAGATGTGAATTTCTATTTGAAGAATCATTCCTTTCTTTCCATCCTTGAGGAAAAAATGCCGGAAGTATTTGCACATATTCAATTGAATACTCAAATACAAAATATTGATTACAGTGGAAGTAAAATTGTTCTCACTGATCAAGTCAATAATATTTATACGGCAGATAAAATAATAATTACCGTTCCACTTCCAATTTTGCGTGATGGTGATATCACTTTTGTTCCTCCACTTGATTCAGTTCGTACGAATGCATTTTCTAGAATAGGAATGGGGTCGGGCCTGAAAGTTATTTTGAAATTTAGCACGCGTTTTTGGGCAGACAATTGCGGATCGATTTTTGGGAATGGATTGGTTCCTGAGTATTGGGCACCCGGCGTAGGTGGAACAAGCGTGGAAAATAATGTGTTGACAGCATTTGTCATGGGATCGTACGCTGAAAATCTTCTTGCATTGGGAACTGGCATGGTGCCTGCAATTCTTAATGACCTTGACCTGATGTTTGGTGGAGGAGTTGCCACTGCAAATTTTGTTGCATCACATCGTTGGAATTGGGGTATGGATGCTTTTACAAAAGGAGCATATTCGTTTCCCATTCCTGGAGGTAGCGGCGCACGTGAAATTATCGCCTCATCAATCGGGAATAAAATATTTTTTGCTGGTGAGGCAACGCATACTGCAGGGCACAATTCCACCGTGCATGGTGCGATGGAGACAGGTTTGCGTGCAGTTGAAGAATTATTCAAGAGTGCATAAGAAAGAAATGAAAAGAAAATATTCCATTTTACTTTTTCTATTGTGTTCAGGAAATTCAGTTTTCTGTCAGATTTCTCATTTGAATTTTTCGGCGAGTTATGTTTACCAATATGCCCCAGCTTGGGATGAAATAATTCAAACTTATAATTTTTCAAGGTCTTTCAACTCCAATGAACTTAATCTTTTCATCAATGGGTTTGAAGTGGGAGGTGCTTGGAATGTGAAAATAAAATCTGGAAAATTTGAAATCAATCCGGGGATTTCCTACCAACGATTTACAACACTCGCAAAAAACAATGATTTGCGATTGCGCGCTTCGATCAATTCGTATTTTTTTCATTCCAATTTCATATGGAATTTTGGTCAACAAAAATTTTGGCCAAATTGGCTTTCACTTGATCCAACTTTTAATTTGATCAATCCTTCTGTTCGCATTAATAAAAAGGAAATTGCATTGGATCAGACAAAAAAATATTTGGAGTTTGGCCCTGCCTTTCGTTTAGGTTTGGAAACTGGTTGGATTATTGTTGATTCAAAACATAAATCAGAATGGAAACCATTTATTCGTGTTGATTGGTATCCTGAGGCAGAACTATTTGATTTTGGAGCCGCATTGAATGGTTCCTATATTTATAATTTGAAAGATTTTGGTCCCGTGCTTCAGTTTTCCGCTGGAGTGCGCTATTATTTTCTAAAAGAATCTTCCGTAGAAAAAAAATAAATTTAATTCATCCCGATGTCTGTAAACCGTTCCGAAAAGCACCGACTTACTACCCTTCAACGACAAATCATGAAATGGTTGAAGATGGAGGGTGGAGGCGTTTTGCCTGCTGATAAATTATTTGTGACGATGGCGCATAATCATACTATTCCAGATGCAGATCCAGCTTTGTTGGGTGAGCGATTGTGTGAGGCAGTGGATAATCTCGTTCGGAAAGAATATGCTGAAGTGAGAATGGAAAGTGTCACGAAAAACAAGAAAATGCTTTCGCTCTATGACTTTGGACAATTCGGAAAAAACATTCAACGTAAAGGTGGGGTTTGGAAGTGGAAGAAAGGTGAATGTCCTGTTGTTGCCTTGACAGATGAAGGTGTGAGATATGTGGAAATGCTCTGATTTTCTATTGTAAATCAAGGTCAATTTCCTAATTTCATACTCCCCAGAAATTAGGATAACCTCAAAATATCTGTCTTGTGAAAAAATATAAATCCAAAGAGCTTCGTTCATTCGCTTCTGATGAATGGATGATGGGCTCCACCAAGAAGTACCGCAAAGTTTTTGATAAGGCGGAAACAACTTACATCCGAGTTGAGTTTTCTTTTTACAACAAATTGTTCGACGAGGAAAATTGGTCTTGTACTACGACTCTAAAATGTTTTGATTTGAATGGGGGACAAAAGAAGGAACTCTGTTCATTAGAAACAAAACGAGAAGTGAAGATGGATGAAAACATTGTCTACGTTCGTGACGGTTGGGGAAATGCAACGGAAGGTGCGTACTGGAAAAAAGGCGAATATTCTTGGGAAGCTTATGTTGACAATGAACTTGCTGCGGAAATGAAATTCTTTGTGAACGATGTTGCAAAAGTTTCAGTTGAACATAATCCTTATTTCGAAGTGGAGTATATCAAACTTTATGCGGGCGATATAAATGCATTTGAAAAGAAGGAAAGAACCTATTTAAAAAAAATCAAAAAGGAAACCACACAATATGTTTGGGTGGAAGCGAAAATTAAAAACATCATTAGTCTCGATTGGCAATATGAATTGTTTTTTAATTTTTTGGATGATGCCTATCAGTTGAAAGGTCAGGTTTCACGGGAAGGAAAAGTGGAAAAAGATAAACTTGGTTTCTCTTATACTTTTGATGTGGGTTGGGGAAATGATGTTCAAGGATCTTGGAAAGATGATAAATATTCCTTGGAAATTATTTTCATGGATACCTTGGTTGCGATGGTTGAATTTCATGCGGGAAGTGAAGATGAAGAAGGCATTCCACAACTTATGCTTGGTGGTCAGCGTTTGGTGGCAACGGGAGGCGAGGAAACTATAACACCAATTGCAAATGATCAGAAAGTGGTGGAGGAAACGTTGGAAGAATTGCTTACAAAATTAGATGCATTAACTGGCCTTACCGATGTGAAAAAAAATATTCGGGATCATGTCAATTATTTGAATTTTATAAAACTCCGACAAGAAAAAGGATTTGAAGAAAACACAAAAGTTAATTTGCACAGTGTATTTGCTGGAAATCCAGGCACTGGAAAAACGACTGTTGTGAATATGTTGGGCATGATTTATAAAAAAATGGGCATGCTTACAAAGGGTCATGTTTCTGAAGTTGATCGTGCTGATTTGGTTGGAGAGTACATTGGACAAACTGCGCCCAAAACACGAAAGGCGATAGATGGTGCACGTGGAGGAATTTTATTTGTGGATGAAGCCTACGCACTCGCACGTCCTGGTGATGATGCGAAAGATTTTGGAAAAGAAGTTGTGGAAATTCTAATGAAAGAAATGTCGGATGGGAAAGGTGATATTGGAATTATGGCGGCTGGTTATCCGAAAGAGATGGATGGATTCATTGATTCTAATCCTGGATTAAAATCACGTTTCGCGAATTATTATTATTTCGAAGATTATTTGCCTGATGAATTAGTTGTTATTGCATTGGCTGCTGCTGAGAAAAAAGGAGTTTTGTTGACGCCTGATGCAAAGAAACTATTGGACGAACAATTCATTGAATTATACAGAACGCGCGATCATACATTTGGAAATGCGCGTTTGGCAATTGCAATTATTGAAGAAGCGAAAATGGAAATGGGTTTGCGCTTGATGAAAGTTGCAGATTATTCCACCCTCAGTAATGATGCCATGTCGACAATTGAATTGGTAGATGTTGAAAAAGCATTTGGTGGCCGCAATCGAAAGAAAGCGGATTTTCCAATCAATGAAAAAATGTTGCGCAGTGCATTGGATGAATTGAATACACTTGTGGGAATGAGTAATATCAAAACAGAAGTGAATGAGTTGGTGAAGTTGGTTCGTTTTTATCGGGAGACGGGGAAAGAAGTATTGAATCGTTTTTCTTTGCATGCGGTGTTTACAGGAAATCCGGGAACTGGAAAAACAACATTGGCAAGAATTATTGCGCAAATTTATAAGGGACTTGGTCTTTTGGAAAAAGGTCACATTGTGGAAGTTGATCGCCAAGGTTTGGTGGCTGGTTATGTAGGACAAACTGCAATTAAAACACAAGCGAAAATTGATGAAGCGATTGGTGGTGTTTTATTCATTGACGAAGCATATGCATTGGGAGAAGGTGGTGAAAATGATTTTGGAAAAGAAGCGGTGGAAGTGGTCTTGAAAAAAATGGAAGATTTACGCGGACAATTTGCAGTGATCGTTGCAGGTTATCCCGATAACATGTTCAAGTTCATTGAAACCAATCCTGGATTGAAATCGCGTTTCGATCGGAAGTATGATTTCAAGGATTATTCTTCCGAGGAACTTTTTGCGATTGGAAAAAATCTTTTGGCAAATGAAAAACTGACACCAACAGCTGAAGCAGAAAATCATCTCAAATCTTATTTTGATTTTCTATATCAAAGTAGAGATAAGTTTTTCGGAAATGCGCGTACGGTCAGACAGGTTATTGGAGAGGCAATAAAAAATCAACATTTGCGAATGGCATCCTTGGCTTCTTCAGAACGTTCTGTTGAAGTTCTTTCCACTTTGACTATGGAAGATGTTGCGGAATTTGAATTGAAGAATGAATCTGGAAGACAACAAATGGGATTTAGGTTTGGTAGCTAGACTTCGGTACATTTTTGTCAAAGATGTTTTTCTTTAGAAGGAAAGTCTTTGGTTGACAAAAACACTCAGTCTGACAATTCGGTTTTGTCAGACTTTTTTTGTCAACATTTTGATTCTATATTAAAAAAAAACATGAAGTCTGCGTGAGGACTTGTAACCACGGATTTCAGAGATTTCCATAGAATGAAAAACGCTGTGCCACTGTGTTGCTGTGGCATTTTTTTTTTCGCGTGAGGGATTGAAGCAAGCTACCTTGTAGCGCGGAAAGCCCGACCTGAAAGGGCACGCCATAATAATTTTATTGAAACCGATATCCGATTTGAAAATTCACACAACAATTTTTGATGAGCAGATCATTTGTGTTTTCGATTCCCATTCTTCCTTTATAAATAAAGCGCGATAAATTGTAACGGAAAATAATTTCGTAGCTGAGAAATTTTTCTGTGAATCCAAAACGTTTGTCGAGGCCCATTCCTGCAATCATAACATTTCCTGTTTGCAATCCGATGAAATGGTGTTCGTATTCCAATTCGGTGGAGCCTCCCCATATTCCTTTTCCATTGTCCTTTTCGACAACATTTGTGCTTGAGTTGATGAAAATTTTCGGCGCGTATCCTCCTATGAGATAAAAAATAGAATGTTCATTCGATTCATTCGGATTGAAAGCAACGCGTGCTGTAATTGGAAGATATAATTCCATTGTGCGCAAGGTGTGCTCATAACCGAACGAACGATCGTACAATTGAGAATATCCTGGAGCAAAATAATAGGTGTTGAATTTACAAGCTTGTGTCATGAGTTCAAATCCCATTTGGATATGGACATTTGAAACGGGATAAAATTCCAATCTAAAAATTCCACTGAAGCCAGGAAGCATGTGCGCTTTTTCACTGTGGCGCGTGTCTACTTTGAAAAAAGAAATTACACCACCACCTGCAAAACTGTAACCGTATTTTTTTACCAGCACAGCAGGAGCAGGGGGAATAGGAGGAAATGCTCTTGCTGCAAATGACAAGAGGAGCAAGAAAATAAGGAGTTGATTATTTTTTTTCAATGCGTTCAAAAACTTTTTGTCCTGCAATATAAGTTGCGAGAACTTTTATGGTTGGGATTATTTCGGGAGAACAGGTCATTGGATCTTCATTTAAAATTATGAAGTCTGCAAATTTACCAGGTTCTATGCTACCTTTTTCATTTTCTTCAAAATTTGCATAAGCAGCCCAGCTTGTCATTCCCATCAATGCATTTCTTTTGCTCAGCGCATTTTCCATTTGGAAACCACCAGCAGGAAAATGTTGTTGATCTTGACGCGTAACGGCTGCATAAAAAGTGAACATCGGATTTATTTCCTCAACAGGAAAATCAGTTCCCAAGGCAAGCCGACCCGCAGCGTTTAATAAATCATTATAGGCATAAGCGGTTTTTACTCGAAATGGACCAAGACGTTTTTCAGCCCAGTACATGTCGCTTGTAGCATGTGTGGGTTGAACGGAAGGAATGATGTTGAATTTTCCAAACCATGCAATGTCTGATGTTGCAACAACTTGTGCGTGTTCAATTCTCCATCGACGGTCGATTCCTTGTTTTGAAATGTTGGTGTCGGATAAAATGTTTCCGTAAATGGAAAGTATCAAGCGATTTGCAGAATCTCCAATGCAATGTGTACAAACTTGGAATTGTTTTTGTGCCAAAAGTTTCATCTTCTGAATGTAATGCGCTTCGGAATTCAGTAGAAAACCTTTCCATTGCGTTTGGTCATCATACGCTTTCAACAAACAAGCACCACGTGAACCTAGCGCACCATCTGCATAAAATTTAAAGGAACGCACATTCAGAAAATCCGTTTTGTACGGACCGTGAATCAAATAATATTCATAATTCGGAAGTGAATCGCTAAGCATTGCGTAAATCCGCATTTTCAATTCACCTTTTTTCTGAAGTTGATCGATGTAGTCGATTTGATTTTTCATCAAGCCTGCATCGTCAACTGTTGTCAAACCAACTGCAAAACAATTTTGTTGCGCAGCCAAAAGCGATTCCCGGATTGTATTGGCATCGGGTTGTGGAATAATTTTTTCCACTAGATCAACGGCATTGTCAATGAGTATTCCCGTTGCAAGCCCTTTGATGAAAATCATTTTGTGATGGATCGATTTCCCTTCAATCAATTCATGCAGAATTTCTCCTCCTGGTACTTCAGTTGAATCATTGATCTTCGCGCGATGCATTGCTTCACTGCTGACCAATGCTGCATGTCCATCAATGCGTTTTAGAATAATTGGTTTGCCTGGAAATAAACTATCAAGCAATTTATTGTTTGGATATTCTTTCACTGCCCAATCATTCTGATCCCAACCGCGAGCAACAATCCATTCGTGTTTGTTTGTTGCTGCATATTTCTTCACGCGATCAATTACTTCCGCAAAAGATTTTGTTCCGACTAGATTACAATCTTGCAATCCCAATCCATATCCCACAAAATGGCAATGTGCATCAATAAGACCTGGAAGAATTGTTTTGCCTTGAACATCCATTGAACTGTCCGCTTCATAAACTTGAGCGATGCTTGCATTGGTTCCTACTGCGACAATTTTCCCATCTCTTATTGCAAAACTTTCCAATACGGCGAATCCGCCATCAACGGTATATACTTTCGCATGCGAAACGATCAGATCAACTTTAATCTTTTTGCTGCTGCAAGAAAAAAGGATGAAGGAGCAGGAAAGGAGGAGCAGGAGGTTGGAATAAAAATTACGCGGTTTGAAAAACCATCCAGTCGACAAGCCCTGAACAAGCTGCGAAACGGAGACACGGAGAAAATAAATTGGCGAATTAATTTTCATTCCGGCGAAATTATTTTCGGATTACAGTTGTAGCGTTAGCTTGAGCAGTGGGCATGATCACAATGTCGTTGATGTTGACGTGGGCGGGACGATTGGCAACCCACCAAATTGTTTCTGCAATATCTTCCGCATGCAAAGGTTCAAGTCCTTTGTATACATTCTTTGCGCGTTCATCGTCGCCTTTGAAACGCACAATGGAAAATTCTGTTTCCGCCATGCCTGGGGCAATTTGTGTAACACGAATATTATTTGGTAACAAATCAATTCGCATGGCTTTTGTTAGCGCATCCACGGCATGTTTTGTGGCGCAGTAAACATTTCCATTCGCGTAAACTTCTTTACCCGCAATGGAACCTATATTTACAATGTGTCCTTGATTGCGTTCTGTCATCAATGGTGCAACACAACGTGTCATGTATAAAAGACCTTTCACATTCGTGTCGATCATTTGTTCCCAATCGTCAACCGAACCTTCCTGAATTGTTCCAAGTCCAGCTGCGAGTCCAGCATTGTTTACTAGTAGATCAATCGCTTTCCATTTACCATTCAATGAAGCGATTGCTTTTTTCACTTCTTCATTATTACGAATGTCAAATGAAAGTGAAATTGCATCCACCTTGTATTTTTCTTTTAGATGTCGTTCGAGCACCTCTAGACGAACTTTTCTTCTTCCGCAAAGGATAATGTTCCAGCCATTAGAAGCGAAAAGTTCTGCAGTTGCTTTTCCGAATCCGGCGCTTGCACCTGTTATGATTGCTGTTTTATTTATTGTTGACATTTTGGAAATTACTTTTTTGCAAGTTTACTTTTTCTGTAACCGTAGCTGAAATAAACGATAAGTCCGATGGCAAGCCATGAAGAGAACCATGCCCAATTATTCAAGGTCATTCCTGTCAATAAATAACAACAGGATAATAAACCTAAAACTGGAATGAGCGAAAAGTTTTTGAAGATGGATAGAATGGAAACAACTCCGTATACAAAGAAGAAAATTAGCATCGGAATCGTTGATGAGGCATTTTCAGAAGTAATGTGTATGAGTCCTCGGAAAAAATCAGGAAGTCCAAGTTGAACTGAAACAACAGTGGCCGTAAATAAAATGGGCATGATGAATTTTCCATTGATGTAAGGCAAACGGAATCTTTTTTCTTCACCCGCAACTTTTGCTTCACGACGTGGTAGCATTAAAACACCACCACAAACCAATACGAAAGCGAATAAAGTTCCAATACTCGTAAAGTCAAGAACGAAATTCTCATTGGTAAAAAAGATTGGAATTCCCACTACAAGTCCTGTGATGATGGTGGAGAAACCTGGGGTTTTATATTTTGGATGAATGGATGCAAAACGTTTTGGCAACAATCCATCGCGACTCATGCTCATCCAAATTCTTGGTTGTCCCATTTGGAAAACGAGCAATACACTGGTCATTGCCACAACTGCACCAATGGAAACAATGAACAACATCCACTTCACACCTTTGAGTTTGAAAATTACTGCGAGTGGATCGCTTACGCCGAGATCTTGGTAAGATGCCATTCCCGTTAGAATCAAACAGAGCACTATGAATACAATCGTACAAATGATTAATGAATAAATCATTCCTCGTGGTAAATCGCGCTGGGGATTTTTACTTTCTTCCGCAAGAGTTGATACTGCATCAAATCCGATGTAAGCGAAAAATACGCCAGATACTGCGCCCATTACTCCGCCAAAACCATGCGGCATGAAGGGGTGCCAATTATTTATGTCTACATAAAAAACACCGACAAGAACAACGAGTGCAATGATCAGAAGTTTAATCACTACCATAATGTTGGAGAAATTTCTGGATTCTTTTGTTCCCACATAAACGAGAACTGTAATCAATGCATTAATGATAACTGCGGGAAGATCAAAAATGATGTGCAATCCTCCAATGATGGGAGAATTTGTCCAAGCAGAAAATCCTTCTCCCTGAACATTTCCCAAAAATGCAGTGTGCGCTTCCGAATAATTTATCGTGAGCCATTGTGGTAAATGCAAACCTCCCAATTCTAAAAGATTTGTAAAATATCCACTCCAAGAAAATGCGATGTAAATATTTCCGATGGAATATTCCATCAACAATGCCCAGCCGATGATCCATGCAAATAATTCTCCGAATGAAACATAAGCATATGTGTATGCACTTCCGGAAACAGGCACACGTGATGCGAATTCCGCGTAACACATGGCAGTGAATCCGCATGCGACTGCGCAAATGATGTACAAAAGAATTACAGCAGGACCGCCGTGAAAGCATGCATTGCCAATGGCGGAAAAAGTGCCTCCACCAATAATTGCTGCGATACCAAAAAAAGTAAGATCACGAACGGTAAGAACTTTATGTAATCCGTGACCGTGGATATCTTCACCGTCCCCGATTGCGGCAGTTGCAGATTTTTTGCGAAACAAATTTTTGAATAGCATATTTTGATCAGCGCTTTTAGATGGGAAAAATCCAATTCGTGTGGGGCAAACAAATGTAAGAAAAAGGGACTTGGGACTGGGGACTTGAGACTGTGGAAATGAAGAGTTATTTTTCTTCTTTTTCTTCCGGATTATTCAGTTCAGGTGAAGCATTGACTTTGCCCAGAAAATTCATGCTTCCTTCACGTTTTCTGACACGTTCAGCCCATATTATTCCGATGATTAGTCCAATCAATGCACAACCCACTCCGATAATTATGCCACTGGTCCCAGCAAAACCTTTCGATACAATGAATCCGACAATTACACCAATGGCGAGAGGAGACAGTACAATCCGTAACCACCCGATTAAAAAAACAAATTTTTCTATGAAGTTCATTTCGATAATAATTTTTAAAATCTCAATTTCCTATTAACACCGGTGTCACTTGTCCCCAGCCCCCAGTCCCTTTATTCACTCCATCTGCTCCCATGCTGAAACATTATTTTTCTTGATTTGAAGAATAGCATATAGAATTCCAATTCCAACCAAACCAAAAAGTGAAGATCCAATATCCATTCCCATTTTGAGATTGATGGCGAATCCTGCAAGAGCATTCAAGATGAATCCATAAAAACCCCAACGCTTCCATTGGATTAAGAAAACGGCGAATACCACATTCATTGCACTGATAAAAGCAAGTACATAAAACATGCTCGTAGGAATATCTCCTGCCATTTGTTTTGAAAGTTGATCGCTTGCGAATAAATAAATAAGTGCAATACAAGAATTCGCAATGATCATTAGAATCAACCATGCCGTTATGCAACCATGTCTTTGTTTTTCCTGACTTTGATTGTATGGTGGCTGTTGTAAATAATCTGGTTGATCCATAAAGTAGTTTTGTAAAATAGATTGAAATAAAAAAGTTTAGATTCCCAATTTCATTAGCCAAGAAAATTTTCGCATTACTTTTTCTCTGTCAATTAACATGAGCAACGCAACGAATAAAAAGGGTTGGGCAATGATGCGATAGCGGACTAATGCACCAAGTACAGGAGTGGAAATTCCAATGACGACAAAAAGTAAGATGGAAAATGTCAAGCAAAATCCGAATACTTCTGGATTGGAAATTTTTCCTCGGAAGAAAATTGCAAATGACAAGAGTAAAATAAAAAGCAAATTTTCCAATGCGGGCAATAACAGCATTGGATTTTTCCCTTCCCATAAAAATGGACGAAACAGTGAATGAAAGAGTGAGCGTGGTGTTTCGGATAAAAATGATTTGAAATTTGGTTCCAAATAATTTGCTTTTAATAAACTTCCCGCTCGTGGTGAATCCGTGATGAGTTTGTAATTGGAGGAATCAGAATTATTCTTTACAAAAAAAGTGTCTTCTAGTGCAGGATTAATCCAGTAATAATAATTCGCGCCTTTTCGTATATGAAAAACAGTATCGTTTTTTTGCACAAGATCGCTATGTTGCTCTGGTGTGAGGTAAGCAATCACCGAATCATTCCACAGATAAGTTCCGCCACGCGACTTTCTGAGAAAATCATTTTGTTTGTTGGAGAGCAATCTTAGCGGCTCACGTTCTGGTGCAATCCATCGCAATGAAAATCCAACAGAAAAAAGCAAGGCGAACACAAGAAAAAATTTCCAAAATTCATGGTTCCTGTTTTTCATTACAATTATCGCTGCAAGCAGTGGTGGAATTACACCAACGATCACGTAAAATTTTGAAAACAATAAAAAACCAGCCCCCATCAGTAACAAGGCGATTCTCCATGTTTTTTTGTCAATGAAAAATTGAAATGTTTGATAAACCAAAATTCCAAATCCGAATAGCATGATTCCTTCTTTCATGACTCCAGAACTCCAGAATAGCAATGATGGTAGAAGGAAAATGATGGCACCTGCTGCACTTCGCCATTCCTTGATTGCCGGATAAACTATTTTGTATATGGAAGTGAGTCCAATGAATGCAAGGAAACACATGAGGAGTGAATGCGTGAAATAATTCCCCAATGAAAATACCCTCACTAATGCATTGAAACGAATTACAATATGTGCATCATTCAATAAATTATTATCAAACATGCGATACCAATTCAGCATGTTGTGGTAATAGGTGAGTTCAATATGAGGTGTATTATCTCCTAGTCCACTGAGCATTCTGAAAAAATCACCAGGATGTGTGTATAAGGCATCATACATCACTTTGCTGTCATCAAAATATTTCCAGATATCAGAAGTGCTTCGGTCGGTGTAGTATTTTGTGTAAATGAACCACAAAGCTGCGCCTGCGAAAAGTTTTAAAAGGAAAAAAAAGGAAGGGGTCCATTTTCCAAGTCCTTCAAGATGAAAGAACTTCAGTTTGTAAATCAAATAAAAGATGATTGCCGTATAGATTAGCAGCAATACCCAAGACAACATCCAAGACATGGACGACAAAATACGTGAAAAAAACTTGTTTCTGACTCTTTATCTCATTGGTGAAAAACATTGCGCTTATTGTTGATAATTCAATCTTTTCGTTTGACAATCCTCCTTATTTTTGTCCCTCTCTAAAACAATTCTCATGTCTACTTCGTCTACGGAAACACTCAGTACAGTTGAAACTGCAAAAGAGCTCGGATTGCTTCCGGAAGAATTTGAAAAAATAACTGAAGTACTAGGCCGTACTCCGAATTTTACGGAACTCAGTATTTATTCCGTTATGTGGTCGGAGCATTGCTCGTATAAAAATTCCATTTCCTGGTTGAAAACACTACCGAAAGACGGTCCTCACATGCTTGCGAAAGCGGGTGAAGAAAACGCAGGACTCATTGATATAGGTGACGGTTTGGCTTGTGCTTTTAAAATTGAATCACACAATCATCCTTCTGCGCTTGAGCCTTATCAAGGTGCTGCAACAGGAGTTGGCGGAATTAATCGCGATATTTTCACCATGGGTGCACGTCCAATCGCACAATTGAATTCATTGCGTTTCGGCGATCCGAATTTAGAAAAAACAAAATGGTTGGTGAGAGGTGTGGTGAAAGGAATTGGTGATTATGGAAATGCTTTTGGAATTCCAACTGTTGGTGGCGAAGTTTTCTTTGATGAATGTTACAATGTAAATCCATTGGTAAATGCCATGTCGGTTGGAATGATGAAAGTGGGGGAAATGGTGTCTGCCACTTCTTATGGCGTAGGAAATCCTGTTTTTATTGTGGGCTCTTCAACCGGCAAAGATGGAATTCACGGTGCAGCATTTGCTTCAAAGGATATTACGGAAGATTCTGCGAAAGATTTACCTGCTGTTCAAGTGGGAGATCCATTTCAGGAAAAATTATTACTCGAAGCTTCCTTGGAAGTAATCAAAACAGGTGCGGTTATCGGAATGCAAGATATGGGAGCTGCAGGAATCACTTGCTCCACTTCTGAAATGTCTGCAAAAGGAAAAAGTGGAATGAAAGTGTGGTTGGATAAAGTTCCTACGCGTCAGGAAAATATGAAAGCCTGGGAAATTCTTCTTTCTGAATCACAAGAACGAATGTTGGTGGTGGTGAAAAAAGGTCAAGAAGATAAAGTGCAGAAAGTTTTTGATAAATGGGATTTGAATTGTGTGCAAATCGGAGAGGTCATTGATGGAGACCGAATTGAATATTTCATGAATGGAGAATTGGTTGCGAATGTGCCTGCAGAATCTTTGGTTCTTGGTGGAGGCGCTCCAATTTACAAACGTGAATTCAAGGAGCCTGCCTATTTTGCAGAAGCGAAAAAATTCAAAATAGATTCTGTTCCCGTTCCGACAGATTTGAAAGACATCGCGAAAAAATTGGCTGCTCATCCAAACATCGCTTCCAAACGCTGGGTTTATTCCCAATACGATTCAATGGTGGGTACCATCAACATGAGCACCAATAATCAGTCCGATGCTGCAATTGTAAATTTAAAAGGAACGAATGCTGCACTCGCATTGAAAATTGATTGTAACGCACGTTTTGTCAATGCAAATCCTGAGGAAGGTTGTGCGATGGCGGTTTCTGAAGCAGCAAGAAATATTGTTTGTTCAGGTGGAGAACCATCAGCAATTACAAATTGTTTGAATTTCGGAAATCCATATAATCCAGAAGTGTATTGGCAATTTGTCGGTTCAATCAAGGGAATGGGAAAAGCTTGTTTGAAATTCAAAACACCTGTCACTGGTGGAAATGTTAGTTTTTACAACCAATCTTCTTATGAAGGTCCTGTGTTTCCAACTCCTACAATTGGAATGTTGGGAATTGTGCGTGACAAAAAACACATCACCACACTTGGTTTCAAAAATGAAGGCGATTCAATTTATTTAATCGGCCGATCCAGAAACGATATCAATTCTTCTGAATACGCGTACAGTATTTGTGGCGTAAAAAATTCTCCTGCACCAGATTTCGATTTGGATGAAGAGTTTCTTTTGCAAGAGACATTAATGTCAGCCATCAAAGCAGGAATCATTGCTTCTGCTCACGATTGTGCCGATGGAGGATTGTTCATCACACTTCTAGAGTCTTCCATGCCAAACGGATTGGGCTTTGAAATTAATTCTGATAATAAAGTTCGCAAGGATGCATTCTTATTCGGTGAAGCGCCATCGCGTATTGTTGTGAGTGTTATTCCCGGAAAAGAAAACGAATTGAAAATGCATTTGGAGAAATCTGGATTGGCATTTTCAAAATTGGGAAATGTAAATGGAAAGAACCTTGTAATTGATGGAGAGAATTTCGGAGAAGTGGAAGATTTCAAGTTGTCCTACGATACAACCATCGAGAAATTGATGAATTAATTTTGGGAGCAGGGAGTAATCAGTTTTACTGATACACTTCACCTGCTTTCCGCTTTTGCAAGGCAACCGCTGCAATCAGGGCTATTTCAGATCAACGCAATTTCAAACAAATAATAAACACTCCTGAATTTCAGGAGTGTTTATAAAATAATTTGCTAATTATTAGTTTGTCAAACGGAGTATCTTTTTTTCAAGGGAAATAGTTCATTGATCTCTTACTCCATCTTGACAAAAAAATGTATCGACGGCTGTGGCTTATTTTCCTCTCACCAACTGTACAAACCCACTTTCGTTATAGGTCTTATCCTGGAAGTCAGCCATAAAGACAGTGTAATAATAGACACCATCAACAGCAGGATTTCCATTTTTTGTTTTTCCATCCCAAAATCCTGTTGTGCTATCCCAACTGTAAATCAATTCTCCCCAACGATTAAAAATTTCACAACGAAGAGTTTTCATTCCCATATTGGTTATCACAAATCCGTCATTGGTTCCATCTTGGTCAGGCGTGAAGACGTTGGGAATAGAGTAATAAACATTATTGATTTCCAAACACACATCAGAAGTATCAACACAACCATGATTATTTACAACCACTAAGGTCGCGCAATATTGTCCCATATCAGCAAGGGAAACGGGTACACAAGGATTTTGTAAAGCCGAGGTTCCTACATTATTCAGATTCCAATTCCATGAAACAATTCCCGAAGTAGGCCCAGTAAAACACAATTGACTGTTTGGCCCATTCAAAGTATAAACTCCATTTATGGTATTTGATCCAATGGTTGCAAGTGGCATTGGATTCACCGTTACAAGGGTTGTTGCTGTAGAAACACAATTGTTGGCATCTGTAACGCTAACCGTGAATGTTGTCGTTGTATTGATATTCACATTTTGAGATTGTGTAGTAGGACCATTCGACCAGGAATAGGTATAAGGTCCAACACCTCCACTTGTATTGGCAGAAATGGTGGAAGCTTGTCCCATGCAAGCAGAATCACCGACAGTTGTAATGTTCATTGCAGTCGGTTGCGTTACGGTAATTGATTGTGTTGTAATACAACCATGTGCATCGGTTACAGTAACCACATAATTTCCTGCTCCAAGGCCATTGGCAATTTGCCCAGTTCCTCCCGAAGGCGACCAGGCGAAAGTGTAGGGTCCTGTCCCTCCCGTAGGTGAAATTGTTCCAGAGCCATTTGTACCGCCATTACAACTTACATTAGTCGAGGCAGAAATTGATGTAAGGGTTGGAGGGTCGGTAAAGACAAATGTTGCTGTTGAAATGCATCCATTCAAATCCGTTATGGTGCAAGTATAAGTTCCTGCAGAAAGTCCAACTGCCGTTGCAGCATTTCCTCCAGAAGGCGACCATGCATAAGTATAGGGAGGATTTCCTCCTGAGGAAACCACTGTTCCAGATCCATTATTCATTCCGTGACAAGTAATATACTGGAAAGTTGAAGTTGTGGTAATTCCACTAGTGCTATTAATTATTGCAGTGTCTGTCATGGTACAACCATTTGCATCTGTAATGAGTACCGTGTAAGTTCCAACTGTAAGGTTAATGTCCGTGGAACTATTTCCACCATCCGACCATAAATAGGCATAAGGCCCTGTTCCTCCAGATGTAGTTGCTGTAGCACTTCCACTTGCAAAACAGCCGACATCAATTGTTGTCATTACATTGCTTAAAATGGCAGGTTGTGTGATAACCACAGGTTGTATTTGTGAACAACCATTGGCATCGGTAACTGTTACTGAATAATTTCCTGGAGCGAATCCTGTGGCGGTCGAGGCATTTCCACCTGTTGGGGTCCATGCATAAGTATAACTAGGAGAACCACCTGTTACAGCAGTCGAAGCACTGCCATTTGTTTGACCATAACAAAGTGCATTCTGTATGGTCACTGAAATGGACATTCCTGCTGGTTGTGTTATAGTAAAACCATTTACATAAATACAACCGTTTGCATCTGTTATTGTGCAGGTATATGTTCCTGCAGAAAGTCCTGTTGCTGTAGCCCCATTTCCTCCAATCGGTACCCAAGCAAAGGTGTAAGGGCCAAGTCCTCCAAACGGAATAACATGTGCCGTTCCATTACTTCCATTAAAGCAGCTCACGTTTGTTTGAGATTGAGCTGCAATAAGTGCTCCTGCGTTGGCAACAGTTACTGTGGTTGTTTGTGTCATGCAGCCTCCTGTTACGGAAACAGTATAAATTCCTGCACAAAGATTAGTTGCAGTTTGAGTCGTTTGTCCTCCTGGAAACCAACTGTAGGTATATGTTCCTGCAGGTGTAGGATTCGCAGTGGCGGTTCCACTACAACCTGGACATGAAGATGTCGTAGAAGTTGTAGCGATGGAAAGTATTGGAGAGATAAGTGGGCATATAGCACAACTTGCCGTTTGATAATAAAGTCCAACAACACATAGGTTGTAACAATCACCACTTGTATTTAAATTAAAATTTGAAGTGGATTGTGCAAGATTCACAGTTGTCGAAGTCTCTACATAATTCCACCAGTCCCATGCGAAAGCGGCAGGAGTTCCATTCATTGTCAATGATTGAATGGCCATTTGAAGATCACCAACACAACAGAATGCTTTTGCATTTGTAGTTGCACCACAAACAGGATTATAGTTCATGTCGTAATTTGCAACTCCACCACTAACCTCAATACATCCATCATCAATCACCATTGTTCCCTGGTAAGTTGCCATATGGTCACTGTAAATAATTACCAAAGTTGCCCCATCCATATCCTCTTGACTCATTGGTGGACTTGTATTAATTCCACTGAGATTATAAATTCCATTTCCATTAATGATTGACGTGACATCAGCACGGTAGGTAACAGTTTCGGGATATCCCCAACATTTATCAGGACCTGATCCTACAAGTGTCATTGGAAAGTTTTGTGTTGGACCTGATGGCGGTTGAATGGTTGCGGTTTGTAGGCCACCCGCTCCTGATCCTTCCACCCAGAGATATGCTTTTTCAATTGAATCACAAATTTGTAATCCACTAACAGAAAATGGTGCGGGTTGCACAACACCTGCAGGAGTAAAACGCTGTCCCAATTTTTGGGATACAGCAATGTAATTTAATCCGCATTTTGAAACGTTGTAAATATTCCCAAGTGTATTTATCCCATCAAGCGGTTTTGGGTTTTCTGATGAGCCTCGTGCAGTAGCTTCTTGCTTTTTTGGAAATCCGCATGCTCCTGGTACACCTGGGAAATTTGTATTGGTTTTCTGTTGTGCTACAATTGAATTTGAAAAAACAATTACAGCAAAAAGAATGGATCGGAAAAAGTTTTTTTTCATTTGGCGTGCAAAGAAATACTCTCTGGTTTTTTTTTACAAAAATTATTTTCCTCGGATCAAGTGAACAAATCCATGATTGTCATAGTTTTTTCCAGCATAATCGCTCATTTCAAGTGTCCAATAATAAACACCGTCAACAGCCTGTTGGCCGCTTTTTGTCATACCATCCCAATAACCTAAAGGAGAATTCCACTCATAAACCAAAACACCCCAACGATCATAAATCATGCAATGCAATGTTTTCATTCCGACATTCGTAATGACAAAGGCATCGTTATTATTATCTCCATTTGGGGTGAAAACGTTTGGAATAGAAAAGGAAATGTCCAAAATTTCAACACAGGTATTCGCCGTGTCTGAACAACCATGAATATTTTGCACAATAAGTTGAGCGCAAAATGATCCTGTATCTGAAGGTAAAATATTCACACAAGGATCTTGCACGTTTGAAGTTCCCGATTGAAGCGTCCAATTCCAAGTTGTTATTCCTACAGTTGGCCCATAGAAGCATAATTGTGTTGATGGTGAGTACACATAAATTCCATTGTTAGAATTGGAAGTGATTGCAGCTACTGGAATTGGATTAACTGTAACACTTGATGTTCCAGTTGTTGTACATCCATGTGCATCTGTTATGGTTACGGTGAAATTGGTACTAGTGTTTAATGTTACAATTTGAGATTGCCCAGTTGGTCCATTTGACCAAGCATATGTATAAGGACCAACACCACCACTGGCATTTGCTGAAATTTGAGTAGATGAACCCAGGCATGCAGAGTCTCCTACAGTTGTTGCAACTAATGCACTAGGCTGGGTGAGGGTTACTGTTTGTGTTGTGATACAACCGTGCGAATCTGTAATTGTACAAGTGTATGTACCAGCAGCAATGGCGGCAGATGTTGATCCCGTTCCACCAGAAGGCGTCCAAGTATATGCATATGGTCCTGTTCCGCCAGAAGCAGTTACGGAAGCTGTTGAAGTTCCTCCGTTGCATGCAATTGTTCCATGTGTTGATGTGGCTCCGACAGCTGTTGGTTGGGTAATTGTAAAAGATTGTGTTGTAATACAACCATGGAAATCAGTAATTGTGCAAGTGTAGGTTCCTGCAATGATGGCAGTTGAGGTTGCTCCCGTTCCACCTGCTGGTGTCCAAGAATAAGTATATGGTCCTGTTCCTCCAGTTCCAACAACTGAAGCTGTTGTTGTTCCTCCATTGCAAGAAATAGTTCCTTGAGATGAAGTTGAAGTGAGCACGGTTGGTTGCGTAATTAAAAATGATTGTGTTGTAGTACAACCATGAGAATCTGTAATGGTACAGGTATAAGAACCGGTTACAATGGCGGTTGTTGTTGCACCCGTTCCACCTGATGGTGTCCATGCATAGGTATAAGGCCCCGTTCCTCCCGCTGCTACCACTGATGCCGTTGTTGTTCCTCCGTTACATGAAATTGTTCCTTGTGATGGAGTAGCGATTAATGCTGTTGACTGGGTGATTGAGAATGTTTGTGTTGTTGTACAATTGTTTGCATCAACAACAGTGCAAGTATAAGTTCCGAAACACAATCCAGAAGCTGTTGCTGCAGTTCCACCACTTGGTGCCCATGAATAAGTATAGCCTGGAGTCCCTCCTGTAACAGTGCAAGTTGCTGTCCCATCACATCCACTATTGCAAGTAGCGTTTGTTTGGGATGCTGTGGTTATTAGTGAATTTGGCTGAGTTATAGCAAATACGTGAGTTTGTGTACATGCACTTGCGTCAGTCACAGTACAGGTGTAACTACCCAAACACAAACCTGTTGCAGAAGATGCATTGCCTCCTGATGGTGTCCATGCATATATGAACGGTGCTGTTCCTCCTGTAACCGAAACGGCAGCAGTTCCATCACATCCAATGTTACAAGAGACATTAGTTTGGGATAAACTAGAAACAGCTAACGTGCTTGGTATTACCGGTACGACAATTGTTGTTGTAGTTGTACCGCATGGTGAATTAACAGCTACAGTATATGTTCCCGCACATAATGAAGTTGCAGTCGCACCTGTTCCACCAGAAGGTGACCATGAATAGGTGAATGGACCTGATCCCGAGGTAACGTTGACTGTGGCTGTTCCATTACAAGCTGAGCAGGTTGCCCCGGTAGATGCTGTTGCTAATACTAGCGAAGAGGAAACACAAGCTAAACAAGTTGTCTGATAATACACCCCTGCCATTAGCAAATTGAAACAATCCCCACTGGAGTTAACATTGAAATTTGAGGTTGTTTGGCTAACTGCATAGGTACTTGCTGTTGTTACATAATTCCACCAAGAATATATTAATGGGCATGAAGTACTATTTGCCGACCATGAAGATGGATTCATTTGAATATCACCAACGCAGAAAAAAGCTTGTCCATTTGTAGGTGCTCCACAAATTGCAGGGTAGGTCATGTTGTAATTTGCGACACCTCCACTTACCTCAATACATCCATCATCAAGTTGAATTGTGCCTTGATAGGATTGTGATCCATCACTCCAGACTACAATGAGTGTTGCACCATCAACGTCATTTCCACTTGAAGGGGGACTTGTGAGAAGTCCACTCACATTATAAGTTCCATTTCCATTAACGGAAGCGGTCACATCAGCGCGATAAGAATAAGATCCTGAATAACCCCAGCATTTGTCGGCTCCACTTCCAATGATTGACATTGGGTAATTAGCCGATCCCAAAGGACCATTGACGGTGGCTGTCATTGCTGCACCATTTCCAGATGCATCGCAATACAACAATGCTTTTTCTATGGTAACGCAAGGGCCAACAGGAACACCACTGATTGTAAATGGAGCAGGTTGAGGAACTCCCGGTTGAGGTAAACGTTGTCCTAATACTTGAGAAGCGGTGGCATAATTTAATCCGCATTTTGTGAGGGAATAATAATTCCCTAAAGTTCCACTTCCATTTTGTGGTGTTGGATTCCCGTTGGTGTTTCGAGCAATGGAAGAGTTTGTTCCAGGATATCCGCTTGCACCTGGTACATCGGGATTATTAATAACTGATTTTTGTTGTGAAAAAGACGGAATGGAAATTCCTATCACTGCAATTAGGAGGGGTAAAAGAATTTTCTTTTTCATAATTATTTAACTAGTGAATTATTTATCAAAAAATGAATTTCCAAATACTCAAAAAAAAATTACTGTGCACAACTTAAGTGGAGAATGTTTTTACAAACGCCACCTGTAAAATATGGAACAGAATTGTTTGAAGTATAATGCCTTTGGAAAGATACAAAAAAAGACTCCTTAATAGGACGTCTTTGAAAACCTTAAAGTAAAATTCTTTTATAGTTCATTTTGAAATAATGAACCTGAGTAATGGTTTGAAAAAGAACATATTGTGAGTGTGTCGATCATTAGGAAAGGAAGGTAATCTTTACAATTGTACCCTTTCCTTCATTTTTAGAGACTTTTATTTGCCCGTCAATTTGCTCGGTTAGAGATTGAATAATTGTCATTCCTAAAGTGTCCTGTTTTTCAATTAGAAAATCGGTCGACAAACCAACGCCATTATCCTCGACTTCCATTTCGCATTCAGCATTGTGTTTTTTGAAACGAATGAAAATTTCCCCTTCTTTTTTTTGAGGAAACGCGTGCTTATAACAATTACTTAAAAGTTCATTGAGAATCAATCCACAGGGTACAGCCTTTGTTAATGACAAGGCGATGTGTTCGACATCTAACACCACTTGAATGGAGTTTGGCATATCTCCTCTGTATGAACTTTTTATTTCTTGTACTAATTCTGCTGCATAAGATCCAAAATCAATTTGTTCAATATTCAAATTTTTGTAAAGTTTTTGGTGAATCAAAGCCATGGAAGAAACGCGATTTCTGCATTCACGGAGAACATCACGGGTGTAATCATTGTCAACCTGATTCATTTGTAAATTGAGCAGACTGGTTATAACAGAAAGATTATTTTTTACCCGATGATGTACTTCTGCAAGCAACGTTTCCTTTTCACGAATTGAATTTTTCATCTGTTCTTCGTTGGCTTGTCGCTCCTCAATTCTTGCGCGAAATTGGAGATATTGATCATAACTCATTCTTCCAATGATGAAGGCAACAAATGCCGTGACCAAGGAGGAGATTATAAAACTTGAATTAAAGGAGGCAAGCAGGATATCTTGTGAGAATACCTTGTATAAGAATTGGTGTCTTAAAATAATTCCAATGAAAATAAAGGACATCGAAATTGTAATATGCAGCAAAGCGTGCCACAATTTTCGGAAATCAACCAAAAAGGCAACCATGAGAAAAAATGGGAAATAGTAGAGATAGGTACCACCTTCTGGACCATAGAGGTTTTCAAAAATGAACAGTGTAAAATTTATCATCAATAGAAAATAGAATTCTGCCCATTTCGTTTTTCTTAAAAATAACAATACCAAGCCTATTTGAAAGGTGAGCGCGAGCTCGACTATCAAATTACCATTTTGGGTTCCCTCCACTAGATAGGTTTCGATGATGCCTATCAAAAAGGAAATATTTGAAACAAAATAGAAAAGATTCAGCAAGCGAATTCTTCGGACTTCCCAGTGATTCATTTCTGGAGATGATCCATATAAAAGCATTTTCTGAAATGTATTCTTCTGGAAATTGCGCATAGGGGTTTACAATTTTACATAATAGTTTCCGACTTGCATCCCTTTTCGTTTTATTTTTGTCCATATGAAATCATTTCTCCTGCTTTGTTGGAACTTTTCATTGAGAGCCGGAGTTTTCTTTGTGCTTTTCAGTTTCCTCCTTGTTCTTACGTTAAGATGGCTACCTGTTTCCTATACACCTTTGATGTTTTTGAGGTGCATTCAAAACGTGGGAAGTGGAAATGTTCGGATTGATCATAAATGGATTAAGGAAGATGAAATTCCAAATAATTTAAAACTCGCTGTGGTTTGTTGTGAAGACCAACGTTTTCTCACGCATCATGGTTTTGATTTTGAGGAAATTCAAAAAGCCATGAAGGATGCGGAAGACGGCGAGCGCAATCGTGGTGCAAGCACAATATCTCAGCAAACGGCAAAAAATGTTTTCTTGTGGCCAAGTAGCACTTACATTCGGAAAGGATTTGAAGCTTGGTTTACAGTATTAATAGAAATTGGCTGGAGCAAAAAACATATTCTTGAAGTTTATTTGAATAGCATTGAATTTGGAGATGGTATTTATGGATGTGAAGCGGCGGCACAACATTTTTTTCACAAGCACGCAGCGGAATTATCGGTTGTTGAATCTGCACGTTTGGCAGTTGTTCTTCCCAATCCAATTAAATTCAATGCAGGAAAACCTTCCGCGTATTTAATAAAACGTCAAAACTGGGCGTTAGGACAAATGAGAAATTACGGAGGCATTTTAAAATTTCCATCCGAAGAAAAAGAAGAAGTAAAAAATAATATCAAAAAATCAAAAGACCATTCGCAATTGGAAAACACCAAATGAAAAAACTATTTTGTTTCTTGTTTCCAATAATTTTCTTCTCGGCCTGTTCGGATTTTCAGCATGTGCATTATTCCAAATTAAAAAAAGTTCCTGCTACAGGGTTTGTTGCGCCATTGGAAATTAAATACAAATCACAACGGTCGCAAAAGGAAAATCAAATAAATGCCAATGAATTTCAAAAATATGATTCTTTTGTTTCTGAAAATCCAATTTTGAAAATAGAATCATTGGAACAAAAAGGCAGTGAAAATAAGTTCAATACAAAAAATGCAATCAAAGAAAAAAAACATATTGCCCTAAAAAAAGTCAGCACAAACCAATTGCATAAAAATCAGAAAGAAAAAAGAATTGGAGAAGGGTTTTTAATCTTCATGCTTATTGTATTATTCCTAACACTAATTATTCTTGGCGGTATTGTTTTTGTAATGGGAATTTTCGCCGGAATTTGGTGGGCAATTTTAATCGGTCTTGCATTAATTTTTCTTGGCGGATTTCCCCTAGTAGGTTTTGTTGGTTTTATTGTTGGCGATAGAAATCGACCAATGCCCGCAAAGATTAAAGAGGAAAAATAATTTTCTCATTTTTTTTTCTGATTACTAACAAGCCATCACGCACGGGAATTAAAACCTGTTCGGCGTTTTTCTCTGCAAGAGCATTTTTAGTGAAAGCAATTAATCCTTGCGTTTCTTCGTCTTGTTGGTTTTCGGGATCAAGAACTTTTCCGCTCCACAAAACATTATCTGCTATAATTATTCCACCAGGTCGGAGTTTTGGAAAAAGGATTTTCCAATATTTGGAATAATTCACTTTATCCGCATCTATAAAGATCAAATCAATCTCCTCATCTATTTTTTTTAGCAAATCTGTAGCATCTCCAATTTTTATTTCCACTACATCACTGATCCCAGCTGATTCAAAATGTTTCTGTGCAAGTACAGCAACTTCATCGTTGATTTCATAGGTAATTAGCTTCCCACCTTGAGCCAATCCTTCTGCCAAACATGTTGCCGAATAGCCAGTAAAGGTTCCCACTTCTATAATTAATTTAGGTTGAATTAATTTGCTGAGCATACTAAGAATTCTCCCTTGTAAGTTTCCAGAAAGCATTCTCGGCATATATGTTTTCAGGTTTGTTTCACGAGTGAGTTTTTGTAGCGAATCAGGTTCAACTGATGTTGATGCAAGTGAATAGTCTTCAATTTTTTGATCAATGAAATTCATAATCGTGTATTTCGTATAAAAAATAAATAAAAAAATAGCTGATGATTTTATCAGCTCAAAGGTAAGCACACAAAGCTTTTCATGAAGAATTGTCTTGCAAGATTAGTATGCTTGTTAACTTTTCAGTGTTAAAAAGTATGAATGCGTATTCAATTAAGTTGGTTTGCTTTTTTAGATTTTAGCCGAATGTTGAGAAACGCAATTTTGCTTATCCTTGCCTTGTCCTGCTTTTCAGGTTCTTTGGTGGCTCAAAAACAAACTAAAAAACAAGAAGAGCAACAGGACAGTTGGTTAGAGGATGCTGAGTTTTATTTTGCAGACGGAAATTATCTCCGTGCTATTCCTTTCTACAAGAAATTAAGTGAAGCACATCCGGATGATTCTTATTTTCATTTACATCTCGGAATTTGTTATCTCTATAAAAACGATGAAAAGGAATTGGCGATTGTTCAATTGGAACGAGCGCAGAAACTTGATCCTTCCATTGAAAAGATTGATTATTATCTCGGAAGAGCGTATCATTTGAATTATCTTTTTGACAAAGCTATTTTGGAATTCAACAAAGCATTGCTAAAAGAAAAATTGGATGAGAATGAAAAAAGGGAAGTCAATCGTTATATAGAATATTGCAATAATGGAAAAGTTCTTTGCAAAGACACGACAGAGGTGGAGTTGAAAAATATAGGCGATCCTATTAATACAGAAAATTCTGAATATGTTCCTTTAATTACAATTGATGAAAGTCGTATCATTTTCACTTACAGTGGAAGTAGAAGTACAGGCGGCTTGGAAGGCCCTAAATTCAATCCGGATTCTTCTGGCCAGTATTATGAAGATATAATGGTTTCAGATCGGGTTGGTGATCATTGGCAAAATCCTGAACCTATTAGTGATAATATCAATACTAAAGGTCATGATGCAACTGTTGCACTTTCTAACGATGGACAAATTCTGTTCATTTTCAAGAGTACAAAGAAAGATGGTGGTGATATTTTTCAAAGTACACTTCAAGGAGAAACATGGTCAACACCTGAACGTTTAGGTTCAAACATCAATACAAAGAAATATTGGGAGGGAAGTTGTTCTCTTTCTAGTGATGGACAAATTTTATATTTTGCAAGTGATCGTCCTGGTGGTTTTGGTGGAAGGGATATTTATTTGTCACATAGAATGGCCGATGGAACCTGGGGGCCTGCGGAAAATATTGGACCTGGAATTAATACTGCTTATAATGATGACTCACCCTATATTCATCCGGATGGAATAAATTTATTTTTCAGTTCTGAAGGACATAATAGTATGGGAGGATATGACCTTTTCTATACTACATTAAAAAATGGTTCTTGGAAAGAGCCACAAAATTTGGGTTATCCTATTAATACGCCATCCAATGAACGGTTTTACACTATAACAGCTGATGGTGCAACGGGGTATTTTTCTTCTGATCGAAAAGGTGGAAAAGGAGGGCAGGATATTTATGTAGTGGCGCCAGGTTTTCAAGGAGAACCGCCAATTCTTGCACTTGTAGTGGGTTTTGTGACAATCGACGGCAATCCTGTTAGTGCAAAAGTTTCTGTTACTGATTCTTTAACTGGAAAAAGTTATGGTGTTTACCATTCCAATGGTTCTTCAGGGAAATACATGATTGCATTAAGTCCTGGAAATAGCTATAAGGTTGCAATTGAAGTGGAAGGCTCCGCACCTTATTTTGAATATGTGAATGTAAAAGGAATCGACACCTACGTTCAAGTGAATAAGGATTACAATTTCACTACTGTATCTGGAACAACAGAGAAGGGAGATTCTACGCATCGTGTTCAACCAATGGTTCAGGATTCTAACGATGTTTTGCAGATGAAACTTAACAGACAATTAAATCAAATTCATTCGGAACAAAATGATCAGGTTTATGAACAACGAATTTATAAACAGGTTTTGAAGAAATATGGTTATGATAGTGATTCTTCAAAGACTTTTACTGTGGAGCTTGGAACCTATGAAAATCCAAAAGATTTTGATTCAACAAAAGTTTCCGATTTGGGAGCTATCAAAAGAGAAGTAACACCTGAGGGATATATTCGATATTCTGTAGGACCTTTTAAGACTATTCTTGACGCTGAATTGTATCGGACGCGAATTGCCAAACATGATTCAACTATTGCATCCAATTCAGAAGTTGTGGTTATTCAAAATGGAGTGCGTAAAACGATTCCAACTTTATACGCGGACGATTACAAACGAAAGGGATACGTTGTGCGTGAGGATACACGTGTTGTGAAGAGTGCGCAAGGAACTTTGTTAACCACTATTGGAACCAATTATGGCTATAATAAAATAGTTAATGATTATGGATCATTTCAAGCTGAAGGATTGACCTATAAATTGGAAATCGCATCTGTCAAGGATACCAATGATTTTAGGTTGGCCTATTTCGCGAAATATGGAAAAATTGAACGTAAAGCTTATGCCGATGGAACCATCCGTTATTATCTAGGACCATGGAATACCTTAAAAGAATCTGAAGATTTTAGAAGTGAATTAGTTAAAAGTGATTCAGTTGCAGCAAAAGCTCTAGTTACTGTGTTCTATTTCGGAGTAAGAAAAACCGTTCCTGAATTTTTTGCTGATATTCCATGTAATAGCAACGCACTTGATCTAGCGTATTTCAAAGGAAAATCGTTGAATGATAATGCTGTTTATCAGAAATTCCTCGGTGTCACAGGAAACCATTGTGCTGATGGCATTGTGTATACAGTGCAAATTGGCGCCTACCGTCATCCTGAAAATTTCAAATATGCTCAATTGAAGGAATATGGTCCAGCTAAAATTCTTCCTTACCCAGATGGTATCACACGTTTCACCTTGCATGAATTCAAAACCATTCGTGAGGCAGAAGTTTTCCGTCAGCAATGTATTGCAAAGGGAATAAAAGATTCATGGATCACAGCCACTTATAAAGGTGAAAGAAAAACCTTGGAGGAATTAATTGCAAATGATTTCTACGGGAAAGCGATTCAGTAATTATCGATTACTAGCTTACCAATTACCAATTGTTTTTTTAATGTAATTGCGTAGCATGATTTGAACTGGAATGTTGCCTTAGGAGATCTGATTTTGCAATTGAAGGCAAATGAAAGGCTAATAATCTTTAATTGGTAATCCTGTAATTGGTAAACATTTTTATTATTTCGCTGCAGCTTTCGGAATCAATACAAAATTCATCAATTGTTTTTTCCTGTCAATATTGATGATGATGCGCATTCCTTTTGCGTAACTGTCTATTTGTGTGCATTCATTAAGTTGTTTTCCTTTACAACCTAATTTCTTAAAGGTCTTTTTTAGCTCAGCAAGTGCTTTTTCGATTTCCTTTTCTCCAGAAACATTTATAAAAACATAAGCAAGCTCTTTGTCGCAGAATTGATATTGAATCGAACTCGCCAGAAATCCGGATAATTGTAAGGTGTCATTTTTACGGAAATAAGTCAGGCAACGATTACTTCGGATGTAGACTGCTGTATCCTTATAAACCGAAGAGGAATCAAGAATAACAACCTTATTGTTTAACTCCGCAGATTTCATTCCGAAATGAATTCCCTTCAATCCAAGAAAATCCAGTTTCTGAGAATGTAGATTCCCGGCAACTAAAAAAAGAAAAAGAAAAAAAGGAAGAAATGGTTTGCGCATAAAGGGTACTGCAAAGTTAGGGAATTACATTTTCTATAATCCAATCTGTTTCAAGAACGCCTTATTGTTCGGTTCTCTTCCAAGAAAATTGCTGACCAGATGAATGGCATCATCGCTTCCTCCTTTAGAAAGAACACAATTGCGATAACGTTTACCTGTGTCAGGATTCAATGGACTTGTATTTTCGAATACGGAATACATATCAGCAGCATAAACGAGCGACCAGAGATAGCCGTAATATTTAGAACCATATCCTGTGAGATGGCCAAAAGTACCTGCGAAATGTGTGCCTTCTACCCAAGGGTAAAATGTAATGCTGTTTTGTAATTCTTTTGTTTTGTTGACAATGTCATCAGACGATTTTACAGTAAATCCATCATTCAAGGTGAAATCTAATGTTCCGTAAAAAACCTGTTGCAAAGTATTCAAACCAGAATTAAGATTCCTTGCCGCAATCATATTTTTGACCAATGAATCTGGAATAACTTCTCCTGTTTTATAATTTTTAGCGAAAAGAGAAAGCACTTGTTTATTCCAAACCCAATTTTCCATGATCTGCGACGGCGCTTCCACAAAATCAGTAGCAACGTTGGTGCCTGCGAAGGCTGAGAGTTCTGTTTCACTCAAAATAACATGAATCAAATGACCGAACTCGTGAAAGAAAGTGACAACTTGTGAATGGGGTAGGAGCGATGGTTTGTCGGAAGTTGATGGAGGGAAATTACAAACGAGCGCAGCACATTTCAATTGTTTTTTCCCATCAGCAAATTGTTTTGAACCGGTCAAACCAAAACATCCGAAGTGTTTGTATTTATCGGCACGTGGAAAAAGATCGAGATAAAAATAACCTATTCGTGCATTTGTCTCGTTGTCAAAAACGGTGTATGCTTTTACATCCTTGTACCAAATCGAAGGGTTTATATCTTCTACAAAACGGATATTATAAAGTTTTTGGTAAACGGCAAAAATTCCACCGATTACATTTTTCATTTCAAAATATTCCTTGACTTTTTCCGGATCAACATTGAATTTTTCCTTCAATTCCATATTGGTATAATAGAATCCATCATAAGGAAAAATTGGTGGAAGAGATTCCACTTGAGGATTTCCGATTTCCTTCATTTTGTAGTTCTGCAATATTCCCAAGTCGATTGCAGCTTTCTTTCGAAGATCGGTAGCCAAGCCGTTTTCGAATTTCCAAACATTCGCAGTGTTCTGCGACATGATGTCGGAAGTTGCATATTCTGAATATGTTTTAAATCCTAATATTTTCGCCTTGCGTGTTCTCAGTTTGAAAATATTAACCAATAATTTTTCATTTGCTTCACCACCAATATTCATTTTTGCCAAATACAATGCCTTACGCGAATCGGCATTTTTGCAGTCCGACATGAATGTGATGTAGGTAGGCGTGGAAAGATCGAAACTGTATTTTTTATCAGCAGTAATAAAGTCCTTGATGAAATCCTTTTGCAGACCATCGAGTTCCTTTTCACTGAAAGTCACTTTTGTATTGTCTCCTGCAATGTTTTTTCCAAAACGCACACTCAAATCATTTAGTTTGCTGTTGATACTTTTCAAGGTGTCGCGATCAGAAAGGGAAAGTGACATTCCATTCAGTCCAAATTCCATCAAAACATGTTTCAGAAAATATGCGCGTTCGCCTGTAAGTGCCTTAGCTTCTTCTGTAGTTGAATAGGTTTTTATTGCATTGAAAAGTTTTTCATTCTGCATCAACTCATCCGCCATCGAGTTGAATTTCGACATCATGTTTCCTGCTGTATCACGAATTGCCTTGTCGGTGGATGTGCTGGAAATTAATTCATAAACAGAAGAAGCTTTTTGAAGTGTATTGTAAACTTCATCAAGCGGCATCATTGTATTGCTGAAATCGTGCTGCTTTGCATCAATAGTTCCAATTTGAGAAAGTAACATGTTTACTTTATTTTGCGTATTCTCAGAAGCGGAGATAATGCTTTCCACATTTACTTTATCGAAATCAATCAACTGATCCGGTTCGGGCATCAATGGATTATTGGTGGAAAGTCTTGGTTTCACATCCATGAAAATTGTTTTTGGCGTTCCGTTGGCAAAGTCTGTTCGTGCAAAAAAAATGCAAATCAGAATTGCGGAGAAAAAAAATAATTTGAGTGCGTTTGGCATAGCGAAATTCTTTGATGCAAGTTAGTGAATTTCCGATGAAGGACTTCGTTCCTCTAAAAACGGCAAGTATTGAATCAATAAATTAGAAATCGTAAATTTCACGAACATTGATTTCCATCTGACGATCTGGAAATTTCAGCGCTGTAAAACCGAATTGTGCATATAATCCATGTGCATCTTTTGTGGCAAGCGTGAAACGACGTAATCCCTGGAGATCGGGATGCTTCATGATGAAAGCCATTAATGTTTTTCCAATTCCTTTTCCTCGAAACGATTCGGTTACGATCACATCGCATAAATAAGCGAAACTTGTTTTGTCTGTAATGACGCGTGCAAAAGCGATTTGTTCATTGCCCAAAAAGGCATTAAAACAAAGTGAATTCTCTGAGGATTTCTTTACGGTTTCGAATGCGATATTTTTCGACCAATAACTTTTTGCCAGTTCTCTATGAACAAAATTCAAATCGGTTTGTTCGAATTGATCATTTATTCGGTAATTATTTATTGTGTTTTCCATTGAGAAAAATAAATTTTATCCATGAATTGAATGGAACTTAAAATTATTCATTGTTATCTTGCATATGAAATTTATGCATAAAGCGATGTGCAATCGGAGCAACAATTACGCCAATCGTTGTTAGAAAAGCAATGCCACTGAATATCGCATAAAAAGATGCAAAAAGTTTTCCTCCTACTGTTGTCAATAGATCTACTGGCCCCATTCCCGCAAGAATCATCGATGCATTCATCAATGAATTAATCCATGTCAGTCCGCAAATCCAATGATATCCTGATATTCCAATGAACAAGGAAATAGCAAGAAAAAAATTAGCAATCAAGATGCTTTTCAAAATTCTTCTGTAAAAATGTTTTTTGGGCAGAAGTGACTGATGTTTTTTTTCGTACATGTTATTTGGTGTTGTCAACTAATGCAATGTGTTTCCCATCGGGACTAATTGTTAGTCGTGTGATTTTGTGCAAGCCTTGTGATGCAAAATCTTCAATCTCTTTCCACTCCTTGCTTTTTCCTACAGTCCAAATGAAAAGTTTTGTTCCGCTTGCCATGAAAATATTTCCCTTTTTGTCAATGGAAAAATCCATGCTTCCTTTTACGAATGGAATGGATCCAAATTCGGAAACAGGTGCTCCTGTGTTACTCAATGCCTGAATTACATAAGAAGAATCGGCCTTCATTTGAGAATACAAAAACAGATCACGATTTTTCTGATGATAAATTGCCATGGAACGGTCAACATGCATCGCACATTTTGAAATGACTTGTGTGTTTATGTTTGCAACAAACAAATTCATTGGCTCAGGAAGAATGCAGAGAAAAACAATGCTGTCATTGAACCAGCGACTGTATGCGACGTTTTTTACATTGGGAAGAAGAATTTTCGTTTCAAAATGATCATAATCATCCATTGAATCATATTGCCACAAACGTTGCGTTGAATCTTTTTCTACAACAACATCTGAAATGAATCGATTTCCGGAAAAATATTCAGGCGAATATTCACTTACGCTTGTATGAATGATCCTATGCGATTTTCCATTTTTCAAATCATATTGAAATATATCTGTTTGTCCACTGTCTTGCTCAGAAGTAAATAGCAATTGCATCCCATCCTTCGAAAAGAAAGGCTGATTATCATAACCTGTTTTGTTGCTGATATTTTTTCCATCCGCAAAAGAATAATTTCCTGATTTGACCGAATAGGAAAACAACCACACATCTGAATTAGGAAGTTGCGCATTTGCATTGGTGAAAAACAGAAGGGCAATACTTGAAATCAAAAATTGTTTCATAATCAAAAACAGGTTTGAAGTAAAATTACCAATTATCCCGAAGGGACCACTATACTGCCAGATTACCAATTACCAATTACCAATTACTGGTTTTTGGATTCAATTTATGTAACTCATTTTCTTTTTTTTTCATTGGTAATCAGTAATCCGGTAATTGGTAATTAGATCGTATATTTATGTTTCATGAAAAAGGCTTTCTTTTCATTTTTCATTTTTTCATTCCTGTTTTTCTCTTGCAAGAAATCGCATGATGAAGAAATGCCGATAATTAATATTGTTTCACCTGTCAATGGATTTCAAGGGAATGTGAATGGTTTAATTCATGTGAATATTCATGTTTCCGATAACATGGCTTTGGAAAATATGCATGTGCAGTTGGTGAACACTTCTATGATTCCCGTTTTGCCAATGGTTTCCTTGACTCCAAGTGGAAAATCATACGACGCGGTTTTTGATTATTCCATTAATAATTTTCGAATTACATCTGGTAATTATTATTTGGAAGTTGATGTTTCTGACGGGACAAATACAGCACGTGCTTACGTAAATATTTATGTAAATGGAATTCCGAAAGCATTGAATGGTTTTTTTGCCGCAACAATTCCTACTCCAGGAACAGTGGATGTTTACAAATGCGACACTTCATGGACTGCTTCACTTTTTTCTTCTGCACCAAGTGATTTTACGGATATAGCAGTAAGCGATTATTGGCAACAGGTTTATGTGAATGGAAGTTTTTCAGGTCCATTAAAAGCAACAAGCATTGATGGAAGCACATTCGGATTTTCAATTCCTTCCATTGTTGGTTCCGTTCCTTATTGGGGCCCCTTGTCGGTGAAAGATTCGCGCTTGTGGGTTACGTATCGCGCACTCAATCAATTCAAATCTTTGGATCAATTGGGAAGTTCGAATTTTACTGGTAATTCTGATTTTGGTTTTTATCCGAAACATATTTTGCAGAATGAAAATCGGATTTTTACCGAACAGAAAGATATTTCATCTTCCAATGTTCGAATGGTTGTTTTCAGCACTGCTGGTGGAGGATTACAGGAAACGCCAATGGGTGTAGATGCAATTGAGATGTTTGCGAAGGATGTTGATAATGTTTATGTTATTGGTAATTCTTTAGGGCAAGGTCATATTCTTCTGTACGATTTTCTTACGAATGGTTTTTGGGAACCAATTTCACTTCCTGTAGGAACAACAACAAGTGCAACGCAAATTGACGCAAATACGTTGTTGATTGGATTGAGTAATGGAAGCATTTACAAATTCACTTACAATCCAGTAGGATTATTGACATGGACAAGTGGAATCAATCCAACACAAATTAGGTATGATGAAGTGAATGCGGAAATTTATGCGGCTGAAGGAACGAATGTGAAAATTTATAATTTGAATCCGTTTTCATTGCAAAGAACTGTTTTACTTCCGGATAGTGTGAGGGATTTGGAGTTGTGGCATAATTGGTAGGAAGGAATTTTGAATTTTGAATTCTAAATTTTGAATTTTCAAAAAAAATACCCGAAGATTTCTCCTCGAGCATTTTCAAAATATTCTCCGACCTAAACACTCCGAACTAAACACTCCAAACTCAGGACTCAATAACAACTCCCATCTTACAGAATTTTTCAATTCTTTCATTGACAAGAACATTTGTTTTTTTCGCTTTCAAGGTTACAAGATTTTCAAGAATAACAGATTTTACTGTCGCGAAAATTTCATCCCAATTGGAATGAGCACCGCCAACAGGTTCTTTGATAATTCCATCAATCAAACCTTGTCCGAACATATCATCGCCGGTTAGTTTCAAAGATTCCGCAGCTTGTTCTTTATGTTCCCAATTTCTCCAGAGAATGGAAGAACAGGATTCAGGAGAAATTACAGAGTACCAAGTATTTTCCAACATCAACACACGATCGCCAATGGCAATTCCCAATGCGCCACCAGAAGCACCTTCGCCAATGATGATACAAATGACAGGAACTTTCAATCGCGCCATCTCCAATAAATTTCTTGCGATTGCCTCTCCTTGTCCGCGCTCTTCCGCTTCGAGTCCAGGAAAAGCACCGGGCGTATCAATCAAAGTGATGACAGGCTTATTGAATTTTTCAGCGAGCTTCATCAAGCGAAGTGCCTTGCGATATCCTTCAGGGTTCGGCATTCCAAAATTATGGAACTGACGAAGTTTTGTGTTACGACCTTTTTGTTGACCGATAAACATCACCGATTGTCCATCAATCATTCCGAAACCGCCCACCATCGCTTTGTCATCTTTCACTGTGCGATCGCCGTGCAACTCAATGAAACTTTCACCTGCAAGCGCCTTGATATAATCAAGCGTATAAGGACGATCGGGATGACGTGAAACTTGTACGCGTTGCCATGGCGTGAGATTGCCATAAATTTCTTTTTGCTTCGAAACAATTTTCTCTTCTACTTCAACAAGTGATTTTGAAACATCCACTTGGCTTTTTTCAGCAGTTGAAATCAGTTTTTCACGTAGTTCAATAAGCTCTGCAATAGGTTTCTCGAATTCAAGAAAGTTCATCAGAAAATTATTTGGTGGAGCACAAAAGTACGAAAAACGTTGTATTCTGAATTCCTATTGAAAATAGGCGTTTATGCAGTTAAGGTATAATGGTTTAGCTGATTTTGAAATGTAAAAAGAATGGATAAAAATGAGATGTGAAATTTGGAAATGACAAGTGACATTTTTTGAGGTCGCAATTTGCAAGCTCAAAAAATTATCCAATTGTTACCGACTAAATCAAATTCCATAAAATACATTTGCGAAAAATATATTTATATGAAAGATACCTTAGCTACACTATCGAAAACCGATGATTCCTTGATTTATTTGATTCGCGGTCACAAGGTGATGATCGATGAGGATCTCGCGAGAATTTATGGAGTTACGACCAAAGTCCTAAATCAGGCAGTTAAGCGAAACAACGAACGTTTCCCTTCTGAATTTATGTTTCAATTATCAGAAAGGGAGTTAACTCTTTTGAGGTCACAAATTGTGACCTCAAAGAAAGGTAAAGGAGGAAGACGTTATGCTCCTTATGTTTTTACCGAACATGGTGCTGTGATGCTGGCGAGCGTTCTCAATTCTCCTCGTGCAATACAAGCGAGCATTCAAGTGGTGAAAGCATTCGTGCGCTTGCGGGAAATGCTGATTGCAAATAAGGAACTTGCTGAAAAGTTGAATTCGTTGGAGAAAAAGTACGACAAGAATTTTGCCGTTGTGTTTGATGCGATTCGTAGATTGATGGATCCTCCGATTAAGAGAAGGAAGAAGATTGGGTATAAAGTAGGGAATGGGAATGCTTAGAATATTTATTGCACTGAAGAAACTTTTTTAGCCCTGATTGACCGCTTTGCCTTGCAATAGGGAAAGCAGGAACAAAGAAACATTAAAGCATTTTAGCTGCGCTCCTAATCAAAAAGATTTTTTTTCATCTGCACATCTGTAATCTACAAATCTG
>CAIQQJ010000110.1 GCA_903873905.1 uncultured Flavobacteriales bacterium | reverse complement strand
TTGAACCTGCATATTATTTTGTTCGGTAAGTAACCCAAATTGAAGTTCATTGTTTTGAAGTTCAAATCTTTTCTGATTAATTTTTCGTTGTGTAACCGTTCCATTAAATAGTGGATATGAGAGTTGAATACCTGCAAAGCCAATAGGGTAGAATTTTAAAAAATCATTAGGTTGCTTGTCATATCCAAAACCTGTTGTTCCATACAATCCAATAAGATTTAGCGACGGCAAAAACCTTGATTTGTTTAACGTGCCTATTTCACTCGACAATAAGCGGCTTTGAGTTTTTATGATACGAATATCTAAAATTGATGAAGGTGTATATTCATTTGCGTTTTGATATTGAATGTTTGGCTCAATTTGTAGATTTTGTTCGATTGAAACACCAATCGCAAATTTCAACGCATTTAAAACTTGCTCGTATTTACTGCTGATACTTTCTTTTTGTGTTGTTAATTGTCCAACCTGCAATTTCACTTTGCTTACATCTGTTCCTTTGGCAAGCAATTGTTCGTTGAGCAGTTGAATGTTTTTTAGCAGTCTTTCAGCATTTAAAAGGTTGCTGTCAATAAAAGCTAATTGATTATGTAAAATTTGTGCATTGTAATACAGATTGGAGATTTCAAAAAAGATTTGCTCTTCAGTTTTTTTGTATTGTAATTCTGTCAATTCCGATGCTATTTTAGTAGTTTGAATGGCACCGTAAACTTGCGGATTATACAAGGGCATTGACAATTGCAAGTTTGCATTGATGTTGTGCGGAACGCCAAATTGCGCTTCTTTAAACTGACCTTCTGGAGCTGTCGGATTAAATGTTGAAAGGGGCATCAATTGATAGGGAAGGTTTGTGAAATATTTATAATCTGTATTTGCTGCGACTTTCGGTAATAAATTGGCTTTTGCTTCTTTCTCTTTTTGCTCTCCAATAGAAATATTATTTCTGCTCATTTGCAGGTTTTTATTTTGCACCTGTGCGGTGTCAATACATTGTTGCAGCGACCAGACTTGTGCTTGTGTAGTATTCAATCCTATTATTATGAACAATAGAATGAAAAAAAGTATGTGAATATTTACTAACTTCATAAGTTATTTTTTTTTATTTATTCCTTTTTGTGTTAGTGAAATAGGCAAGTGCAGCAAATGCTGTTGTTACAGAAATTCTAAAAATCATTGCACCGATAGTTTTTGTTTCATAAATACCGCCTGAGTTGATATGATAAAATAAACCAATAAGAGCAATAAATAAAATTATTGCAGAAACTCCTAAGAGTTTAGCTGTCCATCTTTTAGAGGTAACAAAGCCATAAGAGGAAATAAGATAAAGTATGCTACTGATAAAATTTGACCAGACAACAAATAAGACGTAGTTGCCTTCTTTTGCTCTGATACCAAATAAATCGAATATCACAGAGGTGCTAAGAAACAAAGTAAGCAGCCCAAATCCAGTTAAGATTATTGCTAATATGTAGGGAAGATTTTTTTTCATTTTTCTATCATTTTTAAAAGTCCGTTTAATACTTTTTTCCCATCATTTACTAAATTGGATTTGTTACCCGAAAGTTTCCATTTTAAAACCACCATTCGCATACTGCCCATAATAATTGTTGTGATAGGGTCCGCACCTAATAACTTTCCATAAACACCATCGTTTTGACCTCTTACAATGAGTGCATTGATGTTTTTTTGCATCAGTGCCATCATTACAGAAACCTTGTCACTTAATTCTTTATTAAATTGAAATATTCCTTCCGAAAAAATAACACTAACTATGGCGGGCTTTTGTGCAAAAGTGCTGAGTTGTGATGTAAATATTTTTTTTAAAAGTTCACTAGGTTGTTTTTCTTTATCAGCTATTATTGCATCAATCCGCTCGTTCATCTCTAAAATAAAATAGGTTAATAGCCCAAGTAATATTTCGTTTTTACTTTTAAAATGTCGATATAAAGCAGCTTCAGATAAATTCAAATCACCAGAGAGGTTTTTAATGGTTAATTCCTGTATTCCGAATTTATCAATGCGAAGCGTAGCTGCTTCCATTATTTCTATTTGTCTGTCTGTGAATTGATTTTTTTTCATTTTCAAGTTATTCTTTATAAATGATTTCAATTAAAGTAAGTAAGTGTTCGCTTACAAAAGTAATTGAATTTCATTCACTCCTGTAACTTTTAAAAAAAGGAATTTCAAAATTCAAACGAAAGTCATCAAGTGCGTTGATGAATTGGCTTTTTGGGCGATGTCCGTGTAGGTTTGACTGAGGGGCAAAGCCCAAATGTGCCAATATGGGCTGGTAAATTATTTTTTTAGTATGCGGTGGAAAAATGGTTTAAAACCTTGCTTAGGTTGAGTGTCGGCAAACTGGATGGGGTCTGTGTCAACTTACAGCGAATTGTCAACCGTGTTTTTTTCGCATGAAAGTTAGTTTTGAAGTCAAAAGTTTGGTCTTTTTGGTGTCCGCCCGTAGGTTGCATTGTCATTTTTCAGGCTTGCTTCTAACTTGTTTCTATGCGTGAGCCCGACCCGACGCAGGAGGGGCACGCCCAATGAAAAAAGGGGCAAAAAAGAAGGCAGCATTGGCAATCAAAAAAAGGATGTCAGTTGGCTTTAAAAAACCAAAAGGCCTTTTCGCCGAACTAAATTCTCCGAACTAAACACTAACTTTGCATATGGAAAAGAAAATAATTCCCGTTGTGGTATATGCTGAGAGTACACCCAATCCAGCTTCGATGAAATTTGTGGCGAATCATATGTTGATTGCTGAGGGAGCGACTGCGCAATATTTATCGGCAACGGAATCTTTGAAAGCGCCATTGCCGGCGAAACTTTTTCAATTCCCATTTGTGAAAGGTGTATTTATTTCTGCAAATTATATTACTGTTACAAAAAGTGATATTGTTTCTTGGGATGATATCACGCTTGAATTGCGCGAATTGTTGCGTGATTATTTATCGAAAGGTCTTCCTGTGATTAATGAATTGCCAACAAAAGAAGTGGCGACTGATAGTTCTTTCCAAACAACAACAAGTGTTTTTACAGAACATGCCGCGCCGCAAACAGATGCAGAAACAAAAATCATAGAAGTGCTGGAGCAATATGTGCGTCCTGCAGTAGAACAAGATGGAGGACTCATCACATTTGAATCTTTCGTGGATGGAATTGTAACCGTGCAATTAAAAGGTTCCTGCAGTGGATGTCCTTCATCAACGATTACTTTGAAAGCTGGAATCGAAGCCTTGCTGAAAAGAATGGTTCCCGATGTGAAGGAAGTGGTTGCTATGGCGCTGTAGCCTTCGATACATTTTTGTCAGAGAACAATTTTAATTTCCAAGATTTTTTTGGTTGACAAAAACACTCAGTCTAACAAAAAACAATATTTCATTAACAAGTGTGACTTCTGTTTTGTCTAAAGACTCAATCTGACAAATTTGAAATCCTTTTTTTATCTGATCAGGGAAACGTGACCAATCATTTTATGTTTCTTCGACTGTTCATCCGTGTAGAGGATTCTCCAAACATAAACATCTTCTTGGCAGATTTGATTGTGGAAAGTTCCATCCCATCCTTTTGTAATGTCTTTGCTTTCGAAAAGTAAATTTCCCCATCTGTCGAAAACCAACATGTCGAATTCCTTGATGTTGGTTCCATAAGCCATAAAGAATTCATTTAATCCATTGCTGTTTGGCGTAAACGCATTTGGAATGTAAACCATTGTTTCTTGTTCCACCAGAATGGTGAGGTAAACAGTGTCGGCGCAACCATTGGCGTTGGTAATGACCATCATTGCCGTGTAGGAACCAGCACCCGGATAGGTATGCGTAACATTTCCAAAATTACAGGTGTTGATGGAATCACCATCTCCGAAATACAAAATGCAATTGGTGCCGCCGTTGGACAAATCAGTGAAAATAACTTCAGGATCAAATTCGCTGACAACCGAATCGTTGACAATGAAAGATGCGTTTGCAAACCCGGGAATAACCACTGCTGCATTCATGATGGTGGTGTCAGAACAACCAGCTGCATTGGTAACGATTAATGAAACAGTGTAGGTTCCCGCTTGTAAATAGATGTGCGATGGATTTTGTAGTGTTGAGGTGTTGGATAGGGACGAAGGGTCGCCAAAATTCCAAGAATAATTTACTCCGCCCGTCGAGTTATTTGTAAAGTTAACAAGCGCAGGGGCACATGAAACCGCACCAGTAGCAAAGGCGGCAACTGGCGGGCTACTGGTGGTAATGGTGTAAGGTTGTGTTACATTACAACCATTTGCATCGGTGACGGTTGCGTTATAGGTGGTGGTGGTGGTAGGGGAGACGGTCTGCGAATTTCCATTTGGCAAACTGTGATCCCACGTAACGGTATAAGGCCCTGTTCCGCCGGCCGGATTTGCGGTAATGGTAGTTGGGGTTCCCGCACAGATGGAGTCGTTTCCACTTAACGACAATGCAACTTGTGTAGGTTGTGTTATGACATAACTGCTCGAGTTCGTGCACCCACCCGCATCATTGACCACCACGGAGTAAGTTCCCGCACATAAAGCACTTGCTGAACCGGTTGAACTAATGTTAGGAGTCCACACATAGGTGAATGGGGGAACACCACCTACCGTGTTGACAGTGATGGAACCGTTGCAATCACCAAAACAAACCGGATTTACAATTTGAGAATTGAGAACCACACTTCCCTGACTAGGAACATTGATAAGAATTGTATCTGGAATTCCACAGGAAGAGGCATCTGTTACCAAACAAGAATAAGTTCCAGTACAAAGATTAGTTGCTGTAGCAGCATTTCCTCCAGAAGGTAACCACTGATAAGTGTACGGAGGTATCCCTCCATTCAAATTAACTGTTGCAGATCCATTGCATGCATTGCATACATCAGGAGTTGTCGCTGTTGTAGAGGTAAATGCGGATGAACAGGACATGAGATCAATAAAAACACCTGAATCAAGAATGCAATCATTGGCATCGGCAATTGCAATTTTAAAATGATACGTTGTGCATGGCACAAGTCCAATCGTGGAAGTTAGCACGACTGTCATTCCATTATACTGAATTGTTGTCCCTGTGGAATTATCAATATAATAAGCACAATTGACACAAGGTCCCGTATTGGAATTTCCGTTATTGACATTGTTGATGGATACGAATTGACCAGAAGGAAGTGTTGCAATATTAAGTCCCGTATAATTTCCTCCAGCAGGATTCAATCCTGAAATGAAAAAACCAAACAAGTCATTTATCGAATTGACATAAACAGGATATTCTTCAGAACCAAAAACATAACGAATGCTAAGTGAATCGCACTTGGGGAGAATATCGAATTCCAGAATACAAACATCATTATTCGCATTCGGATCTAGCGCTGTCAAGTCAGGATCATTAAGAATTGATGCAATACACAGGCTAGCATCCGTTGCAGAATTATTCGGTCCTACTACACCAGCTGCCGTTCCTGTGGTAAGTAAAATTCCGCTGTTCATTCCCAAGTTAGTGCTTGCGCCATTGCTGAACGTTCCATAGGATTGCGGATCACAATTGATGGTCACGTTCGAAACAGTAAGTCCATTTCCAACCATCGATTGGATAAGTTGGTTCGCAGTTACACCAGCAACAACATTCAGTTGTGCCCATGACGAAATGGAAAGGAAAATCCCTCCCAAGAATAGCAAGAATGTAATGCCGCCTTTACGAATCATGTTTTCATTTGTTAATTCACCATTTTCTATTTATGGACGAATAACAATTATTGCCATTCAAATGTAGCAATTTCACACAAATTTTTAGAAATATTTTTTCAGGACAAATGGATAAGTTTTTTGAAAAAGTCAAACGAAGTTCAGAATAGTAAGGATCAAAAAACAATTCCAATTTATACGAAGTAAGGTTGTATTAAGACACAATCATTTTTTTTTCGTTTTGTGAAAAATAAAAAACCCCGCAGCAGAAAATGATCTGCCACGGGGGAATGCGCGCCGCTATTACGTAATGACTAATTGATTGTCAAAGACATTGGAGGAAGATTTACAGGTTGCTCATCTGGTCCAATGGCAACAATATTGTCGATGATTACATGGGATCCTTTTTTTAAGGAATGAAATTTTGCTTGAACTACAGCGTCAAATAAGTTACCACTTACAGGTTTTGGAACTTCAAAAAATCCATTTACACTCACTTCATAAGTAAATGAAATGATTTTTGGATTTGCTTTGAATTCAAAATCCGGACCATAACTAACTCCAATTCCCCTTGTAGAGGCAAGTTTGGCGGCAGTTACTTTTGAACCTTCTACACCACTTATTGTGGCAATTGGTTTTGGTAAACGTTTAACGCGAAATTCCATCGTGCCCATATTTTTTTTCTCCCCATTGGGCATATCGGCTGTTACAATAATGTGACACGGTATTCCTGCTTTTGGTTTGGTAACCATGTATTTTCCGTTTCCGAGCTGCACCAAATTTCCATTATCACAACTCACATGTGTTTTTTCATTGGCAACTCCAGGTACAGAAACGGAAATCGGATTTTCCAATCCTGCATACATCACATTCATTTTATCAGCACTCACTGTCAGTGCTGGTCGCGCAACAATGTATTCCGATTTAAATGGATACTGCATTACTTTCCCTTTCGGTGTTGTCATGTTGATCACACCTTCGTAAGTGAAAATTCCCTCTCTGGTTGCATCCATAAAATATTTTCCCATTCCGTTATTTACGCTTACACTGTCATATGCACCCTCCATTTTTCCTGTGAGTGGATTGAATTTCCCCAATAGGATTTGTGGTTTCAAAGTTTTGTTGAAAGCGGCGAGAAAAATATCCGCTTCATATTTTTCACCCATCATCACATAATTGGTCGAGGCAATTACACGCGCAGCAACCGTATCAAAGGGAATAATGTCCGAATCCGTTTGTCGCAACAAAGCTTCCACCACATCCGATTCTGCACCTTTCACATCATCCTGAATTTTAGAAAGAATGGTTTCCACTGCAGCAAGTGGCGTATGATAAAATGTTTTCATTTCCCAAGTATGGAATTCCCCTCCATCAGTCGGATCTTTCGATTCAATACTCAAGTGCATCGCTGCTTTTTCAGCTGGAGGAAGCAAATTAAGTAAGGAATTTTTATAGGCCTCCAACTTTCCTCGTAACACATGCGCTTGCCCATCCGTTCCATTTTCCGAATTGCCACACAAAATATTTGTGGGAATGTCATAACGCTCTTTACCTTCTACAAAATCCAAATGAATCGTGTCTTCCTCTTTGTTTTTATACCCTTCCGTTTCGCGCAGCAACATTTTTTTCATTTGATCTAGATAATCGCCCAAATCTTTCGAAAGTTTTTTTGCCTCTTGTGCTTTGGCCCACATTCCCTGCACACGCAGTGGATCAATGCTTTTTTTCTCATCGAATTTTGAATACAGTTGTGATATGTCCTTGTCAAAACTATGTCCCGTATTTTCAAGACCATTATTGACCGTTACAAACGCATCCAAAATTTCTTTTGATACATTCAGTGCAAGCATTGCAGTAAGTACGAGGTACATCATCGCAATCATCTTTTGTCGGGGACTTTGTTTTCCGGATGCCATGTCTTTAAGTTTTAGGTTCGACGCTCTGTTTGCCAATCCTAATGCATGGTGAAAGAAAAAGATACAGTTGGTAAAAAAATCACCAATCGCCAATGACTAATAACTAAAAAAATGTGGAGCAATGAAATTGCAGTTCTTTAGAATCACCTCACCCGTGTTTCGCTATTACTCCTCGCCAAGATAGTCGTGAATAAAATATTTTTCCGCTGTGGGGTAACCGCTTCACCCGGGGCTATTTTAGATGCGCTTCATTGTCAAACAAACAACAACAACATCCCCTTTGCGAACTCCGCGTCTTTGCGAGAAAAAAAAAATCTAATAAATCTATCCACGAAATCATTTGAAACCGCGTGCAAAAAAAACAATCTGCGAAATCTGTGTAATCAGTGGCTGGCTATCTATTCACCACAGGAATCACCAACTCCCCATTCCCCGAAGTCACTTTCACAAAATACATTCCACTCACCAAGGAAGAAATTCCATTTGTACGAACAACATGTTTTCCCGAATTCATTTCCCCTTCATTTTCTTCCATCACAACT
>CAIQQJ010000109.1 GCA_903873905.1 uncultured Flavobacteriales bacterium | reverse complement strand
AGTAATTTTTCAAGCGGAATTGAAAACAATATTGGCACAATGGGATTGCAACCTTTGACTTATTTGCCAGTTGCTCCCAACTACACCATCAAATATTATTATCCAACTGGAAATGTTTTACAAGTAACAGACGCAAGCGTTTCATGGAATCATCAGGATGGAGATGGAGCAATTTTTCTTGCAAACAATGGCGGCAATCATTTACTCGTTACGCAAATTGAAAATTCGGGAAATGTAAGTATTGGACCAGTTACTGTCAATGGAAAAGTAAAGGATCTGATCAATACGCAATATGTAACAAGCAATGCGTTCACTGTGCCATTAGTCCCCGGACAAAATCAAACACTTTCATTTACGAATCAATTCGCACCTACTAGTCCAGGTACAAGATATTTCATGACAAAAATTTCTGGCGTTCCGGGTGATGCGATTCCAATTAACGATTCTATTTATCAAGAAATAGTTGTAGTAGATACAACTCAATCTGCCATACGACTTTCGTATACAGGAAATCAAACGGATCCAATTGGAAGTTCCATTTCATGGGCAGGAGGACAAGGCGGAGTTGGCGTTTATTTTAAGCCCCCAACTTATCCAGCAAGAATTCTAAATACAAATTTTATTCTTTTAATGGCACCAATAAGTGGTCCCGCTTTTTACGCAAAAATTTATGCTGATAACGGGCCACAAGGATCACCTGGCACTTTATTGGATTCTGTTTTGGTGGACGGAGCACAAATCAGTACGAGCGCAATTACTGTTGTTCCTGTTTCAGGAAACGTTGTTATTCAGAGCGGAGGATTTTACGTGAATTGGGAAATGGCAAATACAACGAGTGTTGCAATTGCGGAAGACCTATCACCTCCATTTTCAAGACAAACATTTGAAACTTTCCAAAACATCTGGTCAACATTCCGCGATTACCAAAATGCAGACTTTTTCATTGGTGCGGATTATGTTTGTTCAAGTCCGGAAGATGTTGGTGTTTCGAGTATTTTTTCTCCAGTGAGTAACTCAACAGTGAGTAACCCAACAAATGTTACTTGCTGGATTACCAATTATGCAACAACATCTGATAATTATTATATCAATGTAAATTATAAACTTGGAGGCAATCCAACTATTGTAACACAACCTTACACTGGTCCACTTATCCCTGCTGGAGATTCTGTGTTGTTTACTTTCACAACTCAATTAACTCCACCTTACAGTGGCGCAGATATACTTTATGCATGGACTTCAAAAACCAGCGATGTTGATCATACCAATGACACTTCGTTCATTCATCTGAATTTGGTTGGCATTGAGGAACTGAATCACTTCGATGGAATTTCTGTTTATCCAATTCCTACAAGTGATAAAGTCAATTTTCATTTTGCCAAAGGAACCAATGATGCAATTATTATTTCCATTACAGATTTGACTGGAAAAATAATTGAAGTGAGAAAATTCAACGGTGCAATTTCCGGTTCGAGTATCAGCATTGATTTCAGTGGATATGCTGTAGGTTCCTATCTTTATTCAATTACGAGTGGAGACAAGAGCGGCAATGGAAAAATAATTAAAACAAAATAATTCAGAATAACCCCATATAAAATACATTCAAATCCAAATCTCTCTACCGCCTGTCAAAAATGGATTTGAAATTTCATTATGAAAATCGGACTTAAAATTACCGTTTCATTTTTTTTGGTAGCATTTATCTCGATGCTTGTCATTGGCATTATTTCATTTAATAAAGCCAGAACTTCTCTTGAGAAAGAGTCTTTCAATAAATTATTGGCAGTAAGAGAAGCGAAAGAAGACCAGGTGGAGGATTATTTTAATCTCATCAATGAGCAAGTAGTCAGTTTTGCAGAAGACCCAACTGTGATCAAAGCCATGAAAAGATTCAGTGCAGGCTTTGACACCATCGCATTGGATCTCCAGATTGATGACAAGAAAATGGAAGCCATTGATTTGAGCGTGAATGATTATTTGACAAAAGAATATCTACCTCGACTCAATGCCAATCTTACTACTAAGGCAACGCTTGAAAGTCAATACAATTCATTGAAAAATGGAAAAATTCTGCAATCACTTTTCATTACATGTAATGCGCATGAGGTTGGTGAAAAATGTATGTTGAATGATCCAGGTGATAGCAGTATTTATACAAAAGCACACAAGCGATATCATCCAACACTTCGGAAATATGAAGAGGTTTTTGGATATCATGATATTTTTCTAGTGAATTGTGATGGTATTGTCGTTTATTCCTGCGAAAAGGAAGTTGACTTTGGAACTTCATTGATTGACGGTCCATTTAAAAACACCAATCTCGCGGATGTATTTAATGCAGCAAATACCATTGCCGTTAAAGATTCCGTTTCGTTTCAAGATTTCGAAGCCTATCCTCCCTCCTACAATGCCCCAGAAGGTTTTATTGCCACTCCCATTTATGATTCCAATAAAAAAATAGGAGTCGTGGTTTTTCAAATGCCTATTGATGAAATTAATGACATCATGAATAATGATCGCATGTGGGGTGAAGTTGGTTTGGGCAAAACAGGTGAAACATATATTGTTGGCGAAGATTTGAAAATGCGAAATCAAGCTCGCGGATTAATTGAAGACACGGCTAACTATTTCGCAACATTAAAAAAAGTTGGAGTACCAGAAAAAACTATTCGAGATTTACGTTCTTTCAAAACTGCAGTTGGAATTTTAGAAGTGAATACAAGTGGGACTAAAGATGCAGTGAAAGGAAACGATGGCGCATTAATTATTGATGGGTATCGTGGCGTGCCAGTACTTTCTTCCTACGGGCCGCTTACGAGTGAAGGAATGCATTGGGCAATCATGAGTGAATTGGATGAATCGGAAGCATTTGCTAACATTGATGCTTTAAGAAATCAAGTGATCATTGCGTTGATAATTCTATTGGTAATTGTCGGTGCTTTTTCTGTCGTCCTTTCGAAAAAAATAACCCAACCGATCGAATTGCTTTCGAATGATGCCATGGAATTATCGAAGGGTAATTTTGATGTGGAAATAAAAATTAATCGAAAAGATGAAATTGGAATTCTTGCAAACAGTTTTAGGAAAATGCAGCTTTCCATTCGAAAAATGATTCTGGAATTAAAAGACATCAATCAGAATCTCGAACAAAAAGTTTTGGAACGCACGGTGGAAGTAACACATCAAAAAGAATTATTGGAAATTCAGAACAAGGAAATTATTGATTCAATAAATTATGCCTTGCGTTTGCAAAAAGCAATTCTTCCACCACATGTAAATATTGATGCTGCGTTGAAGGAAAGTTTTGTGTTGTTCAAACCCAAAGATATTGTCAGTGGCGATTTTTACTGGATTTCTCATAATGAGGAAGAGGTTCTCATTGCTGCTGTAGATTGCACAGGTCACGGTGTGCCTGGAGCATTGGTGAGCATGATTGGCTCAAACAATCTTGATCGTTGTGTTGGAGAATTCGGATTGCGAAAACCTTCTGATATTCTTGACAAATTAAAAGAACTGGTAGTTGCTACACTTGAGTCTACACATGATGATGAAGTGAAGGATGGAATGGACATCGCATTAATTAGTCTGAGATATATTTCTGGAGTTGGTCAAACACATGAAAGAATTGGTGTTGTAAATTATTCTGGGGCGAACAATCCATTATGGATAATTAGAAAAGAGGCGAAGGAACCTTTAGAAGGTGAAGAGGGCGATATTTTTGAAATCAAATCAGATAAACAACCAATCGGAAGATTTGAATATGGAAAACCATTTACGAATCACGAAGTAGATGTGCATGCAGGCGATTGCATTTATATTTTCACCGATGGTTATGCCGATCAATTTGGTGGACCGAATGGAAAAAAATTCCGTTACAAAACCTTGAAACATTTATTACTGAAGATTCACAATTTGCCAATGAGAGAACAAAGGGATGTTTTAGATGAAACATTTGAAAAATGGCGTGGTGATTTGGGACAGATTGATGATGT
>CAIQQJ010000108.1 GCA_903873905.1 uncultured Flavobacteriales bacterium | reverse complement strand
TCCAAGGCTTTGTCTTTTTCTCCTCCGAAAATTTTCGTCACAAAAGATTTTCTTGACATTCCTACCAGAACCGGAAATCCCATCTTGACAAACACCTCCAATGATTCCAATAATTGATAATTATGTTCCACCGTTTTCCCAAACCCAAATCCTGGATCGAGAATTATTTTTTTTACGCCGAGTACCGACAATTTATTTATTCGCTCCTCGAAAAACAATTTGACTTCATCCACCACATTTTCATATTGCGGATTGAGCTGCATGGTTTGTGGAGTTCCTTGAATGTGCATGAGAACATAAGGAACATCGTGCTCCGCAATGGTCTCAAACATTTTTTCATCCATGGTTCCGCCGGAAATATCGTTGATTATATGTGCCCCGGCTTTTATCGCCCTTTCCGCAATTTGACTTCGATAGGTATCAATGGAAATAATAATGTCAGGAAGTTTTTCTTTCAGCAAGGGAATAATGGCTTCCAATCTGCCCCATTCCTCTTCGGCCGAAATGATTTTAGCCCCAGGACGAGTGGAAATGGCTCCAATATCAATGATACTAGCCCCTTCTTTGGCCATCTTCATTGCCTGAGCCAAAGCTCTTTCCAATGAATTATGCTTTCCACCATCATAAAATGAGTCGGGCGTAACATTAAGAATTCCCATCACTTTAGGTGTGGAAAGATCGAGCGAGAGTTCTCGACAAAACAATGGTAATTGCGTATCTTGGGCCTTCATTAAATCATTATGAAAAATACGTCGATTCAATACGACGCAAGTATAGCCATCTGCAGGGATATTTTTGCAAAAAAACTCCGTGATTATGGAACTTCCTGGCGTATGTTCAGGATTTCTTCCATAACCGACCAGGTTTTTATCAAGGCGCAGCGCGTTCGAACGATTGAGGAAAACGGTACTCAAAAAGTGGATGATGATATTCGAGGAGAATATGTCGGCATGGTTAACTATTCTATTATCGCTTTAATTCAAATGGAATTGAAGGATGATAACCGAACAGAACTTCCTGTTGATGAAACCTTGAAATTGTATGAGAAATATGCATCGGAGGCAAAGTCTTTGATGGAAAATAAAAATCACGATTATGGTGAAGCTTGGCGAGATATGCGAGTGAGCAGTCTCACCGATCTCATTTTAGTAAAACTATTGCGGATCAAACAAATAGAAGACAACGAAGGTGCTACTGTCATTTCAGAAGGCATTGATGCCAACTACTTCGACATTATCAATTACGCTATCTTTGCAATGATCCGTTTAACTGAGGAAAATTAAGTTATGGGTTTTTTTAAAAGCCGTTTTTTTCGTTTCATCGCTTCACTTGGATTGGCTGCGCTCTTCTATTTCCTATGCCCTCCTTGTTTCAGCAAAACCTATTTGGGGCTTGTCCTCGTTTTGTTGGTTCTCATTATTAACCTCAATCCGCTTTTATCTCGTTTTCGTTGGCTCACACATATCACCCGTTTTCTTGTGGGCGCTCTATTTATTTTTTCCGGATTTATCAAAGCAAATGATCCCGTTGGATTTAGTATAAAACTTGAAGAGTATTTTGAAGTATTCGGACAAGGATTTTCGTGTGACATGAAAGTCGCTGGGAAATCAGAAGCGGGAATTCCTTGTGAAAAAGAACAACAACAAGTGCAAGCTCCGAAACCTACAGTCAGTGTACTTAAACCGATGTATGATTTTTTCGGAAAACATGCACTGCCGCTTGCCATCATCATCTGCGCATTTGAAATGGTGCTCGGGATTTTTCTCCTGTTGGGAATTCAGGTACGTTGGACTTTGATCTTACTCATGGCAATGATTGTCTTTTTTGCATTCCTCACTTTCTATAGCGCGTGTTGCAATAAAGTCACAAGCTGCGGATGTTTTGGCGACGCGATAAAACTTACTCCTTGGGAATCATTTTGGAAAGATTTAATTCTAATGATTCTTGTTTCAATAATTTTTGTCGGGGAAAATAATGTTCAACCTCTTTTCAGAAATAGAATTGTTCTCGTTGGAATTGCAGGAATTGGATTGTTTGCTTCATTCGCATTCCCGATTTACACCTATCGCCATTTACCTGTTATTGATTTCCGTCCGTATGCAATTGGCACAAATCTTTGGGATGCTTCGCATAACAAAAATCCAAAAACATCCGGCTGCAAAAACGATTCAGTTTACATCACATATTATTACAAAAACATTGCATCGAAAAAGATCATGCATTTCCATGATCTCGATTCAATGCCTGATTCCACATGGGAATATTATTGCCGTGATGACAAAATGATTCGCAAAGGAAATTGTAATGCAACAGTTTTGGATTTTAATTTAAGTGATTCTGAAACAGGAGATGATTTTACTGATTCGTTGTTGCACCTGAAAGGAATTCAATTTTTCCTTGTGATGTATGAAATGGACAAGGCCGACAGAAGTGTAATGGGCAAAGTCAATTTGTTTTACGATGCCTGCCAGAAAAATAAAACGCCATTCAATGCATTATCAAATGCTTCAATGGAAGATGTTGCAAAATACCGAACAGAAACCGGTGCGAAATATCCAATGCTAACCGTAGATGGAACTGCACTGAAAACTGTCATTCGTTCTAATCCAGGATTATTGATGTTGAAAGACGGAGTTGTCACTGCGATGTGGCATGAAAATGATTTCCCTGATTACAAGGATGTGATTGAAAAATACAAGACGAAATAACCTCAACCAAGATCCCCTAAGCTCTTGATCAAATTTATTATTAAAAGAATTCTGTATGGTTTCCTCGTCCTGTTCGGGGTTATCACAACCGTATTTCTTTTATTCAACGTGTTGCCAGGCGACCCTGCTCGTATGCGGTTGGGACAGCATACGGATGAAAAATCATTGGAGATTATCAGGAAAGATTTGAACCTTAATCTTCCATTACACACGCAATACATTATGTTTCTGAATGACTTGTCCTTCGTATCCATTCATGATGCAAAAGATAGTACCAATCATTTTTATTTGGACACAATAAAGTATGGCCATCCTATTCGTTTGATGGGAGCAGGAAACAACAAAGCTTTTTATTTAAAAGCTCCTTATTTGCGACGTAGTTATATAACACAACGACCTGTTTGGGATATTATTCAACATACTTTTCCTGCAACAGTTGTACTCGCATTCTCCGCAATTATTTTTGCTTCATTTTTTGGAATCATGCTGGGAATATTCAGTTCCTTAAATAAAAATTCTATATGGGATCGTCTCGTTTCAGTCATCTCAACATTGGGAATGGCAGGACCTTCCTTTTTCTTTGCCTTGATTATTTCGTGGCTATTCGGTTATATCTGGCACGACTGGACAGGATTGCGAAATCTTGGAAGTCTTTATACACCCAATGTTTACACAGGTGAAGATGATCTCACTTTGAGAAATTTAATCCTTCCAGCTTTCACCCTTGGAATTCGTCCGCTTGCATTAATTATTCAATTGACTAGAAGTTCAATGTTAGAAGTTATGTCAATGGATTATGTACGAACGGCAAGAGCGAAAGGCCTAAGTAATTTTAAAGTTATTGTCAAACATGCATTGAAAAACGCATTGAATCCTGTCATCACGGCCATCTCTGGATGGTTTGCAGGCTTAATGGCGGGTGCTGCATTTGTCGAAGCAGTTTTTGATTGGAAAGGAATCGGGAATGCAGTTGTTGAAGCGCTGATGAATTATGATCTTCCCGTTGTAATGGGAAGCACGTTGATTTTCGCAACTTGTTTTGTCGCGATCAATATAATTGTTGATATTGTTTACGCTGTTCTTGATCCAAGAGTTAGACTTCAGTAAAAAAGTATTCGGTTGTTGGTAGTCTTTAAAGACAACAAACAACAATCGAAAGACTTCAAAACCAAAACTATACAATGCGATTAAAAGTTGTTGCCGGAAATTGGAAAATGAATAAGACCTACGGGGAAGCATTAATGCTTGCTACGGAAGTTGCATATGATGCTAGCAAAGTTCATCATCAGCGCTTATTGACGATTCTCGCTCCACCATTCCCTTTTCTTTCTGCTGTTTCAAGATCAATTGAAGGAACAGAAGGAATGGCTGTTGCAGCGCAAAACTGTCATCAGGAGGAAGCTGGCGCATTTACGGGAGAAGTTTCTGTGCCAATGATAATTTCCGCTGGCGCACGATTTGTCATCATTGGCCATTCAGAAAGAAGAATGATTTTCAATGAGTCGAATGAATTGTTGCTCCAAAAAACAAAGTCTGCAATCAATCACGGATTAAAACCGATTTTTTGCGTTGGTGAAACAAAAGCACAACGCGATTCCGGAAAACATTTTGAAACAATAAAAGAACAATTGGATGAAACAATTTTTCATCTTAACGAATTTTCTTTTCTTGAAATTATCATAGCCTATGAACCCGTTTGGGCCATTGGCACTGGCGTAAACGCAAGCGCGGCACAAGCTCAGGAAATGCATGCCTTTATCCGCCAAACCATTTCAGGAAAATTCAATCAGAAACTTGGCGATTCTGTTTCCATTATATATGGAGGAAGCGTAAGTCCGAAAAATGCAAAGGAAATATTTTCCTGTAAAGATGTCGACGGTGGTTTGATTGGCGGCGCTGCATTGAATACGGAAGATTTTTCCAATATTCGAAAAGCAATGATCAGTTGTCTTGAATGATTTTTACAAATCTGTATTCGAAAATATCTGATTACTGATAATTCCTACTCCCTATTCCCCACTTTTTTTTTGAATTCCCTTTGAGGAATTAAAATAAAAAATTGCACAAATTATTTATCCAAGATTGATTTAATATTTGGACGGAAATAATTTTCGCTTTTCAAAACCTTGCCATCTTCTCTAAAAATAGGTTTTCCATTTTCATCTAACTTCGACATATTGCTGCGGTGAATTTCATCAAACACCTCTTCAATTTTGTATTGTAGTCCATGTCGAAGAATGGTACCGAAAGTGATATAAAGTAAATCACCTAAAGCATCAGCAATCTCAACAATATCTCCATTCTTGCAGGCTTCAACGTATTCCTCATTTTCTTCCTTCAACAAATTATGGCGAAGCATAAACTCATTCTCACTCACCGTACCAGTAGGCACATGACGATTTCCAATCTTAAATATTTCGTGAAATTCCTCAACGTGTTTTATTTTATGAATGAGCGTTTGTGTAACAATGGTTTCTTCTGACATTTTTATTTTTTTTATGGAAGGTAAAAAAACAAAAATGGCCGCACATCTAAAAATGATATGCGACCGTCTTATGAATCGTTATGAACTATTTCTTTTTCGAAGCGCTTTTGACCAGGCGATAATTCTCATTCAATGATTTGAGAACATCGTTAGTGATGTTCAAACTATCATTTGCGTAAAGAACACCTGCACCACCGCCATATCCAAGGATAAAATCTATGTTTTTTGCCTTGTAGTAAATATTAAAAAAAGTGGTGATGTCATTGGTGATTTTTGCATTTTTTTCCATCGCAGCATTTTCAAGTGTAGTCATTTGATCCTGCATTTTTTTCAATTCTTCAGTACCTGCATTAATGGCTGCTTCTTCCGTCTCCCTTTGATTATCGGACAATAATTGTTTGGCAACATTTTGCTGGTAGGTATTATATCTAGATTGAAGATCCGCCGCTTTCTTATCGTATTGCTTTTGAAGATAACTCGCACTTGAATTAGTTTCCACACTCAAGTCTGCATATGCTTCATACTTTGCACCGATGGTATCAATGTTCACATACAACACTTTTGCACCTGCAAGATTTTGCGGAATTTTAAATGTGAGTTGTGGAGTGGAATCCGTTTTTTTTAAATCACTTTTTACGGCAGCAAGTTCTTGTTTGGAAGTGAAATGAAAATAAAATAAAATGCCCACTGCTATGAGGAGCACAACATTCAATATTGCAGAAACATTATTTTTCACAGAGAGAATTTTTCTTTTGCAAATATAAGAATCGTCCGCAATGAACAGTGCTATACCATCTGTTAAGACATTATAAATTAAGATTTCGGCCGCCCACTAATCAATTTAATGGTTTTTGAAAAAGAAGTTGTTGTCAATCGAAATAAATACATTCCATTTGCCAAACCGAGTTCGCCTGCTGAAACGTTTACCTGATAGGCTCCCTGTGACTGATAGTTTGATCCAGAGAGAATTTCTTTCACCATCCTTCCTGTCATGTCATACACACGAAGCGTCACAACTCCAGTTTCCGGCACTTCATAATAAAGTGTTAAATCATCATAAAATGGATTTGGAAAAGCTTGAAAAACGGGTTCAAGGGATGCAAAAACAGCAGTGAATGTATCGGAACTGTCCACATTTGTGGTCAAGGTGTTGTAGCGAAATTGTCCATTAACAACATGATCCGATTTCCAATATAAAAATTTATATCCTGTTTTTGGTGTAGCAGTCATCGTAATTGGATTGCCATTGAAATAAATTCCAGTCCATGGAATGGAATCTGGAGTAATGGTATTCAAATGAATTGTTCCTGCTCCTGCAGGTTCAGTTTTTAAAGTCACTTCCACTTGACTCGTCATTGCAAATTGATTTTGAATTTGATTGCGCACATAATACGGACGAACAAATTCAATGTATTCAAGGATGTTCAAATTTGATCGCCACCCTGTAACATCTTCGAAATGCTGAATACAAGTTGGGGCATAAGGAGAATTTCCTGTTCCCCACAAGGAAAAATCACGTGCCATTTCAGGCAACATTTCATTGTAAAATGATTCAGTATTGTGAATCATATTCATGTTATAAAAAGTAGTGTTGATCAAATCGGCATAACGATTTATAAAATAGCGTCGGAATGTATCATTCACCAACATGGCTGCCAACATTCGTGAATGTGGATTTGGTGTTGGGGGATTTATCACTTGCGAAAGTTTGTTTAGTGTATCCGACTCCAATGAAATATCGGTATCCCACAACATATACCTCCATTTTCCTGGACCCGTATGTGGTTTCCAGAATTTAATATTGTTTGTGTAAAGCCCAAGCCAATCCTGATTTCCAACATATGTTTCCGTAATAAAATAATCACTGAAATTCGGAATGTCCAACATGGCAGCTGCAGAATCGTAGGATGTTTGCAAAGTCATGTCTGATGTGGTAATGTAATTTACCATTTTGAAAAAAGAAAGATTGTCACCATTAATTACATTTCCATCAAATTCTAAAAAATCAATATTGTCATCATCACAATTTGAATTATTTGCAATGAATTTTTTATCCTGCTTTTCACGCAATTCATAAACACCCCAATATTGTCCATTGATAAAGAGAATGCAGGAATAACCATCCATCATATCCAATGAAGTGGATTTCTGAATTGATTTCTGAATCAAACGATCACGCATGTGACAGACATTCCAATCACTTCCCGCATTTCTTACATTGAAGGAAGAATAGGATGTTGCGGGTTTATCAGGAAACAATCTGTAATCAATTGTTTGTCCTCCGTAATTCTCATTAATGTCGATGGTAAATCCTCTTTGAGGAAATATTTTTGACCAATTCCCTTGAATTGAAATTGAAACGTGCTGTTGAAATTGCAAATCCTTATTCTTATCAAAGAAAGAAATATCTGCAGGGCGTTTCCACCCTTGCCAAAAATTTGCATCGTAGAAAGGAATTCCTGTGGCTGTTTGATCAACCACATTATTTCCCAAAACATAAATCCCATAATTCGGATCAAATAAATTTGTGGGATCAGTGGAAAGTGAAACAACAGGCAAAGTCACATTTTCATCAATGAAATAAGTGGCACTTGCTGTTGGACCTGGAAGTAAATTAAGATCACTCGGAAATAATTTCGCGCGAATCACTTGCGTATTTCCCAAAGTGATATTTCCACTATAAATCGGATCAAAATTTTGCGGTTCACTTCCTGTATAAGTCCAATTAATAATTCCAGAAGCTGTTGCAGAAATTCCAGTTACCTGTTGGCCAGAATAAAATCCGGATGCAAGACTGATAACAGGACTTGGCCCATATCCTGAAAAACAATTCGTAGAAAAATTTACCGTATCAGGGGTTGGTGTATCAAACAAACACCAATTCGCAGAACCATCTGGCTGCCGACCGCGTGAATGATTCAAAAGAATTTGTCCGATGGTTTGTTGATCTGCAATTTGTCCTTGCGGATTATACAAGATGAGCATTGAACCGACAGAATTCAATTCAAAACTGGTGTGTAAATGCATCGTAACAGGAAAAGGATAATAGGTTACAGTTGTATCAATTACACCAATGAGCAATGCAGGAATCATGGTCAGATCGTCCATTCCACCTGTGTAATTATGCGTTTGAATGGCCACAGTATTAATTCCTGGATGAATGATCGTATCCAAAGAAGAACCTGGAACCATAAACAATCCCGACCAGCCACCATTTTGATATTGCACCGCTTCGTGTTCATCAAAAGCAAGATCAGAAAATGCAGGAGGGAATCCTTGCGCACCAATATTTGCACGAGCAATTTCTTTTCCATTCAAATAAGCAACAAATGCATCGTCGTAATCAACAAGAAAAGCTGCCATCGCAATTTTAGAAGTATCAGCAATATTAAAGGAGTAACGCTGATACAAGGAAGTTGTGGGAGCAATTACGGTTGCGTCATCTCCATCTCCATAACCAATTGGTCCCGCTGCGAGCGCCCAAGATGCATCATTAAATGAAACATCTTTCCAATTGGTGGCTGGCTCACTGGTACCTGGAAAATACCTGTAATTCGCCGTTGGAAAAACCGGAACTTCCCAATGATCAAAATAATCAGTTCTGTTTTTCCCGGAAAAGAAAACTGTAAAATGTTGATGTGCTAAAATAATTACTTGAGGGAAAGTCCAGGATTTAAGATTATTATTTTGGACACATTTTATTTTGTAGCCACCAAGATTGACAGATTGAGAACCGGCGTTGTAAAATTCTATCCAATCCTGAACTGTACCATCTTCATCCAAAAATGCGGAATCGCCAGCACTGCATACTTCATTGATGAGAATTTGTGCATGAGAATGAATGGCAAAAAGAAAAACAAATACAAAAAAGTGAATTTTTCTCATCCGATCAATTTAATTTTTAATCAAAGAATCTGATAAATATTGACAGAAAACAACATAAGAAAGTTACACAATTATCAGCCTAATCTCCAAATGAAATTGGAAGGGTAACTGCACATCGAACATTGGCCCCTCCCTTTTTCCCTGGAATCCAATGTGGCATTGATCTTACCAAATCCATTGCCGATTCATCACAACCATATCCCAAACTCCTGACAACTCTAATGCCTCCAATTTTTCCATCACTCTCCACAACAAATCTCAAACTCACAATTCCTTTTACCTCATTCTGAAAAGCAACCAATGGATAAATTCTCTTTTTATTAATGAAAGCATCCATTGCATCTTGACCACCAGGAAATGAAGGCCCGATATCGGGATTTGCTACAACACCACTCACATCCTGGCTATTTTTAGAATTATCTGGATCTCCCTGGGTAATAATTGTTGAAACATCTCGATCAATAGAATCCGTTTCCTTTTTATCAATAGCCAATTGCTTTTTTTCTGCATCGGTCATTGCAGGCTGACGCTTAACGGAAAAAGTATCCACTCCGGCAGAATCATCTTTTGAAGAGTCCTCACTAGCCAGCTTTTCCATCAAACCATCAGGAGTGCATGAAAAACAAAACAGTATTAGAAAACTGAAAAACAAATACTTCTTCATGGAACAAAAATAGTTTAAAAAAAAAACAGTTGAAAGGTTGAAAAGTTGAAAGGTCAATATTTGGTATTTTGTTAAGCTTGAAAAAAAGTTACAGATTAAAAAACCTTTCAACCTTTCAACCTTTCAACTAATCAAAAGCATAATCCACCAATATAAAAAAGTCACTTTAATTGAAATCACGTATTGGGTTTTTTGTTCGCTTGATACTATCGGAAATTCTAATGCTGTCGATTTTCATAATGGAATCTGACTTTACTTTTTGAATGGCATTCTGGATTGCTATCAAACTGTCATTTTTTTGATTCAGCAAAGTGAGGGAATCAGATAGATTGTCCTTGGCTTTTTCGAAAATGCCACCTTCGCTATTTCCATTGCAGGAAGAAAATGAAAATTCTCCTATTGAAATAAAAAGTAACATTACAAAAACACTCAATATTTTTACAGATTTTAGCATATAGGAAAATTACGAAATCTATTCCTCAAAACCATTTTCATTCAAGCAAATGATCTCCCCTATGAAATTTGCCTAAAAGGTTACACCTGCACAAGATTTCCAACACTTGTCCAATTTTGGATTCAACTTTGAAAGCAGAACGTATCTTTACTATTGAAATATATGAGAGCTCCGTTTCAACGTTTTCTTCAAAAAGTCATCAAGCTGTGGAAATTTATTCTTCCATACCTAAAGTTGTGGAGCTACAAAATAAAATCTTTCCTGAAAACGCGTAAAGGAAAATGGATAACTGCAATTCTAATTCTCACGACATTTTACGCTTTCTGCTTACCAAGAAATCTATTCTCTGATCCTACTTGCACTGTTCTTCTCGACAAGGATGGAAAATTGCTTGGCGCAAAAATAGCGTCCGATGGACAGTGGCGTTTCCCGGAAAGAAAAACAGTTCCTTACAAATTCGCTCAATGTATTGTTCAATATGAAGACCGTGCCTTTTATCACCATCCCGGTTTTAATCCATTTTCATTTGGACGCGCACTAAAACAGAATTTAAAAAACAAAAGAATTGTTTCCGGCGGAAGTACCTTGACAATGCAGGTGATTCGAATCGCAAGAAAAAATCCTCCCAGAACAATTTTTCAGAAAGTAATTGAAATCATTCTCGCAACACGTTTGGAAATTGCCGATAGCAAAGAAGATATTCTTGCACTTTATTCATCACACGCTCCATTCGGCAGCAATGTGGTTGGAATTGATGCTGCATCCTGGAGATATTTTGGTCGTGAACCTGAAAAACTTTCTTGGGCAGAATCTGCAACACTTGCTGTTTTACCAAATAGCCCTTCACTTATTTATCCTGGAAAAAATTCCATTCGACTAAAAGAAAAACGCGATCGATTATTGGATCGTCTTGTCCTTGCAGGAATTATTGATCAAACAACTTGCGAACTTTCAAAAGAAGAACCGCTTCCAGGTGCGCCACATTCGCTTCCACAAATGGCTCCTCACCTGCTCGACCGATCTGCCAAAGAAGGTTTTCAAGGACAAGTTGTAAAAAGCACAATCGATATTAATTTACAGGAGCGTGTCAATGCAATAATTGAAAAACACCATCGCATTTTAAAAGGAAATCAAATTGAAAATGCTGCTGCTATTGTCATTGATGTTCCAACTGGAAATGTGCTCGCGTATGTCGGAAACACAAGTGATACAAGCGGAGCTCTCAATGGAAATGATGTTGATGTGATCAATGCGCCGCGAAGTACAGGAAGTATTTTGAAACCGTTTCTCTTCGCAGGAATGCTGAGCGACGGACAAATTCTCCCAAACACTTTAATTCCTGATATTCCAACTGATCTTTCAGGATACAATCCACAAAATTTCACACGCAGTTATGATGGCGCAGTTCCTGCACGACGCGCACTCGCACGATCTCTAAATGTTCCTGCTGTGAGAATGCTTCAACAATTTAGAGTTGAACGTTTTCATGAACTTCTGAAAAAAATTGGTCTCACAACAATTACGCAAGCTCCAGATCACTATGGACTATCATTGATTCTCGGTGGTGCAGAAGGAAAACTCTGGGATCTCGCAGGCGCATATGCATCCATGGCGCGTACACTCACGCATTACAACGAAACGGGCGCGTATGACAAATCCGATTTTCATCCACCTTATTATTTTTCACAAGCAGAAATAAAAAAAGAAGCGCCAATTGCAGAACATTCTTTTTATGATGCTTCTGCAATTTGGTTTACGTTCGACGCAATGACAGAAGTGACGCGTCCTGATGAAGAAGTGAATTGGACGGAATTTTTATCATCGCACAAAATCGCTTGGAAAACAGGAACGAGTTTTGGTTTTCGCGATGGTTGGGCGATTGGAATTACACCACGTTATGTGGTGGCAATTTGGGTTGGAAATGCCGATGGTGAAGGCCGACCTGGTTTGATTGGTGTGCAAACGGCTGCGCCGATTTTATTTGATATTTTTTCCACGCTTCATTCGCCCGAATGGTTCAAGCGTCCCGACAAAGACATGGAAAAAATTATGGTGTGTAAGGAAAGTGGTTGTCGCGCAACAGAAATTTGTGATCAGGAAGAACAATGGATTCCAAAAAGCGGATTGAAAAGTGGGCCATGCCCGTATCACAAATTAATTCACCTTGATGCAAGCGGATTATTTCGCGTGACAAGTGATTGCGAAGATGTTTCGAAAATGAAACACGTTTCTTATTTCATTCTTCCTCCCGCAATGGAATATTATTACAAATCAAAAAATCCGAATTACCAAACGCTTCCTCCTTTCCGAAGTGATTGCGCAGGAACGTCGACGCATTCCATGGAATTTGTTTATCCGCGAGAGGAAACCATGCTTTACATTCCAATTGAATTGGATGGCCGCGCAGGAAAAGTCATTTTTGAAATCGCACATCGCAAACCCGGAACAATTGTCTATTGGCATCTCGACAATCAATACATGGGAAGCACAACCGACATTCACCAATTCGCAATGAATCCCGATCCTGGTTCGCACACAGTTACTTGTGTTGATGAATTTGGAGAAACGATTGCAATGAAATTTGAGATTGTTAGTGAGAAGAAGAAATGATGTGCAAATTACAAATGTGTAGATGTGCAGATGTGCAGATCAAAAAACAAAATCAAAAATAAACCTATGCGCACTTTGCTACCGATAACTATTGGGATTTGCGAGAAAAATGATTTGAAAATTCGATGATTCGAAAATTTGAAATACATCAGCGAAATCTCTGCGACATCCGCGCGAATCTGCGAGAGAAATAATTCAAGGATTCAAAAAATATTTCAATTCGATATTCGATATTCAGTGTTCAATATTCGATATTCCATTTTACGGGCGTGCCCTTCGTACCTCAGGTCGGGCTATCCGCTTTTACTCCTCGTCCCAACCCCAACAATTCTGTTGGGGGGACTGTGGGGTAACCGCTACTATCCCTCACGCGGAAAACTAAAAGTACAATTGGAAATTACCAAATTGTAAATCACTTGAAAAGATACTTCCCCTGCTTATCAATAGAAACATCCGGAACCAATTTCGTCGTTTCAAACTTATCAAAACCTTCTTTCAAATTATCCCACAACTTCTGTGTAGCTGCATCGGTGTACGTCTTTTGTAAACTTGAAAGTTTTTCACTGGTAAGTCGCGCAGGAAATAAATGGATTGGAATATTTTGTTGTCCAGCATTTCTTGCTTCAACTGCAAGCACATACACCTCACGTATTTTATCATCGGTTATTGGAATACAACCAATCGTCACGCAATTTCCATGAATCATGATAGCACCGCCTTTATCGCCTTTGCAACCGAAAATCTGATCGGAAGCATTTGGATAACTCACGCCAAGGGAAAGCAAATAATTGCTGAACGGATTAAAAACACTTACATGATAAAAACCTTCTGGAACTTGTCCATCACCCTGACAACGTTTTGGTCCGAGCTCACCAGAACTAGAACAAATCGGATACGTTTGATAAAGTTGATAGCAAGCATTTTTATTTGATTTCACCCAAACTTCAAGTTGCCCTTCCTGTTTGAATCCACGAATGAAAATCTGCAAGGAGGAGGAATCAATACCCAATTCAATCAAGCGTTTTTTTATTCCTGCGAACTTCAGATTATACGCAGCTTTTACCTTGTCATGGGTTTTCTGTTCAATGCGGAAAGAATTTTTTGCAGGAGGAAAACTCAAACTATTTTTCGTAAGCAGAAAAACACAAACAAAAACAATAGGAGAAATTAAAAAAATAATTTTCGCTCGTTTCATAATCTAATTTACAAAATTGATACAATACTCGATCCAAACTTTTCAAATAGATGCGAAAGGAGATGGTATTCCATAATTTTTTCGCGTGAGCCCACCTGCGCTGATCCCCACAATTCTGTTGGGACGCTGGACAATGGAATAGATTTGTTTTTTTGCGTGAGGGATAGTAGAGGAAAGCCTCCCAACAGCATTGTTGGGAGACTTGCAGCGAATAGCCCGCCCCGACGCAGGAGGGACACGCCCTAATAAAAAATTCGGCCGACAAAAAAGGAGAAGAAGGAAGTCGATTACAGATCTAAAAAAATCACTTGTCACATGCCTCCTGTCCCTTGCCACACTTCAGAGGCTATTAACAATCAGCCCAAGTTTTGCACATGTGGTGTAAAGCTGCAATGCGTGCGTAAATTCGTGACGTGAAAATTTTGAAAGGCATTTATTCGGTTTTGAGAAACAAATATGTTCTGACCCTTACAGCATTGGCCGTTTGGCTTTTGTTTTTTGATCGCAACGATGTTTTTACACAATACTATCGTCATCAGGAAGTGAAGAAGTTGGAAACAGAAGCCAATTATTTCAAAAGCGAAATCGCGAAAAACAAGAAAGAGGAATCGGAATTGAAAAGTGATCCAAAACTTTTGGAGAAATTCGCGCGTGAGCATTACCTCATGAAAAAAGATGGGGAAGATATTTATGTGCTCGTGGAAGATTCACTTGAAAAGAAGTGATAAAAAAACTAGGCGGACAGCAATCTGCGGTCGTCTTTTTTCAAAGTAAAATTCTTGTATTATTCCAGTTTACACTCCTAAAACACTGCTGACAGCAGAATGGTCACTGATCTTACGAAGTGATATGCAAAACATTTCCGGATTGGGAAACATTGTACTTTGTCAATGGGGAATTTGCTGGACCATTCAACACAGCGCCATTCGAATCAAAACTTGAGCCGTGACAAGGGCAAGAAAATTTATTGGACGCGCCTGTATAAACCACATCACAACTCGCATGTGTGCAAGCAACATCTACTGCAACATAACCACCTGTTGGCGTATGTGCGACAATAACATTCTGCACGACCACAGCTGAGTTCGGATTCAACAAAGAACTGTATTGCGAAGTTCCCATGTCAACTGATAAATCGACTTTCGCATTTTTCTTGCAACTCGATAAATCACCCACTACAACAAGAGCTGCAGCAGTAAGTCCGAGGCTCTTTAAAAAATCTAATCTGTCCATAATTGTTTTTGATTAATGGCGGTTAATCGGGGATGCTGAACAAATGACGCACAAAAATCTTGCTAGTTGCTCATGACAACTGTTAATTAATGTTGCTAATAAAATTATTTTAGAAATTAGACTGATAATTATCAATTACCGATACTCTCCAAAAACTTTCCGCATCACATCGGCAATTTCACCAAGCGTCGCATATTCTTCAACGGCGGATAAAATGTGTGGCATCAAATTCTCATTTCCTTTTGCAGCAATTTCAATTCTGGAAAGAAGTTCCTCCACTTTTTTATTATTTCTTTCCGCTTTCACTTTTGCCAATTTCTCCATTTGTTGAACGCGGATATTATCGTCAATCGTCAACAAATTCTGCATGGGTTTTTCTTCCACTACAAATTTATTTACGCCAACAATAATTTTTTCTCCGTTCTGAATTGCATTCTGATATGCATAAGCTGATCCAGCAATTTCATCCTGCATGTATCCTTTTTCAATGGCCTCCACACTTCCACCCATTGCATCAATCTTGTTGATGTATTCCCAAGCTTTTGCTTCCACTTCATCGGTCAATGCTTCCACCATGTATGAACCTGCGAAAGGATCAACAGAATCGGTAACGCCACTTTCGAAAGCGATGATTTGTTGTGTACGCAATGCGGTTCTTGCAGCCGCTTCTGTTGGCAATGCCAATGCTTCATCAAAACCATTGGTGTGTAAACTTTGTGTTCCACCAATAACTGCTGAAAGCGCTTGAAGTGTTACACGCACAATATTATTTTCCGGTTGTTGGGCTGTCAATGTGGAACCTCCTGTTTGTGTATGAAAGCGCAACATCATGGCGCGTTCATCTTTTGCACCAAGTTCTTTTGTAATCTTCGCCCACATTCTGCGCGCGGCACGGAACTTCGCAACTTCTTCGAATAAATTATTGTGTGCGTTGAAGAAAAATGAAAGTCGTTTTGCAAAAACATCAATGTCCAAACCTTTTTCAATGGCGGCTTTCAAATAGGCTTTTCCATTTGCCAATGTAAATGCCAATTCCTGAACAGCAGTTGATCCCGCTTCACGAATGTGATAACCGGAAATTGAAATGGTATTCCACTTGGGAACTTCTTTCGCACAGTATTCAAAAATATCGGTGATGATGCGCATCGATGCTTTCGGTGGATAGATATATGTTCCGCGCGCAGCATATTCTTTCAACAAATCATTCTGAATGGTTCCGGAAATTTTTTGGATATCGGCACCTTGTTTTTTTGCCAATGCAATATACATGCACAACAAAATTGCCGCAGTGGAATTGATCGTCATGGAAGTGGTCACCTCATCCAATTTGATTCCTTCAAACAAAATTTCAATATCGCGCAAGGAATCAATCGCCACTCCCGATTTTCCAACTTCACCTTCCGAAAACTCATGATCTGAATCGTAACCGATTTGTGTTGGAAGATCAAACGCAACGGAAAGTCCGGTAGTTCCGCTCTTCAATAAAAAATGATACCGTTTGTTTGATTCCTCTGCAGTTGAAAATCCTGCATATTGCCGCATCGTCCACAATTTCCCACGATACATATCCGGTTGAACGCCGCGTGTGAATGGAAATTCTCCAGGTTGTTCTTCCTTAAAATCTTTTTTAGGATAAACACGATTGATTTCAATTCCTGAATCGGTGAGGAATTTCTTTTCGGATGTTTTATTTTCTTTCATTCTGTATTTTGCAAAAACAAATATCGCTAATAATTATTTACTCAATAATAAATTTCAAAGATTCAAATTGCCCATTTTCACCATAAATATTCAGAAAATATATTCCTGAAGAAAACTGGCTCACATCAACAGATGTTCTTCCCGAAAAATCATTTGAAATTTTCAAATCTTCCAACAGTTTTCCCTCAATATTGTGAATTTGAATTTTGGATGCACTAATTATTCCATCTATGAAAAGTAAGTTCCGTGTAGGATTGGGATAAACTTTGTAATTACTTCCATCAGCATAAACATTAATTGCTTGTGGAATAAGTCCACCAATATCAAGTTTTACTGCCCAAACATTGTACGAATAATTTCCTGAGAACGCGATACTGTTATCCTGAGTTGGAATAAAATCCATCGCTACCGGCCTTGCAACTGAATAAATATTCAAAACAGTATCACTGGAAATAAAATTTCCATTTGGAGTGAAATTCGAAAAAATAATTTTACCAGTTGAGTATTGAGTGATATAGAGGTCGGCATCTTGTATAGAATTCCAAGCGTAAAACCCTGACATGACAACTATATTTCCATTGCGCATCACATGTGCTTCAGTAACAATTATCATGGTTGGAAAAGACTGCCATAACAATTGACCATTTGTATCGATTTCAGCAAGATAATTTTCTCCAAATAACAATAAATTATCAGCAGGTGTTTTGGATATTCCTTCCAAGTTAATTCCTGAAGCTAATTCAAAATCAAAAAGCGTATCCAAATTTTCATTCAGTCCAATAACAATTTTATTCGAAGGCCCTGAATTGGGATAATTAGATTTATCACTAGCAACAAAAATTCTATTTCCAATGACTTCAAGATCTAATGTATAGTAAATCGATTGCCAAAACTGCTCAGTGTCCGGTTCAAAAAGATATACAAAGCTTCTATTTTTAAAATTATTTCCAGTCGAATCAAATATTGAAATATATCCCTGAAAAAGCCCTGAATTAAAAATTCCACTTGTATCAGTATATGTATGCTTTGCCATACCAACAGAAACAACTTTACCATTTGAAAGTTCCTTGCACTTTATTGCATAATCTTTTCCACCACCATCTTGAATTGATACACCGTACTTATTGAACCAAATAACATTTCCTAATGAATCCACTTTCATCAAATAAGAATCCATGTTCGGATAAGTAACAATCTGTTGGTAATCTCCACAAATAAAATTCCCCCCATCTTTTGCGGAAGACATAGAGTAAGATTTATATTGAATTGAATCTGTTCCAAAGGTTTTTGTCCAAACCGTATCTCCATTGGCATCCAACTTCAAAATCCAGGAATTCATGTAATATTGGCCAATAACTCCCATCACCATATAACCACTTCCTTGGATAGTATCAATTGTCCGAGCCATCCTTTGTGTAGGCCCATAACTTTTATTAAATCCAGTTTGAGAAAAAGCTGAAAAGGAAATAAAGAGGAAAAATGAAAACAGAAATCTCATTGAGCAATTATTAAGATTAAAAGCAATGAGGATGTGAATCAAAAACTACAATTCAAAATTCAAAATTGAATTTAAAACACCTGTCCAACTTCCTTCTTGATATATTCCAGCGCCACTTGTGTAGGCATTTTATCAATCTGTTGTGAAATCTGAAGAATCATGTGACTCAAATCAACTCCTGTTGCAGTGTCGGGAAGTTTTAATGCAGCAACATTTACGAGTTTGGTGATTTCCTCTTTCGCCGTTTTCACCATTTCCCAAGCGTGATTCGACATATAAATCTGTTGTGAAAGATTGTGTTCAAATTCTGTGCGAATCATTTTTGTCAATTCCGATTGCAACAAACGTGCGCTCATGCCACTTTTGTGAACGCGTGTAATGAGAATATTCGGATTGATGCGCTCGAGAAAAATTGCCATGCGTTCATACGCTTGCAAACGCATTGGTGTAACCGCATTCTGATTCGCCAAACGGATTTCGGCAAGACGACGTTTTGTTTCTGTATCCAGAAAGTTTTTTACGGTAAGATATCCTGCTGCAAAAACGAAAGCCGATGGCAAAAGAAATTTCAGGACTTCGAGAATCATGCTTAAAGTATCGGAAGAGGCGTTGTTTGGGTTCATAGTTTTCGTGTTCCTTGTAATGCGGAGTGAAAGGTAAAAATAATCATTTCTAACTGCTCAAGAAATAAGCCTGCAATTCAGCGGTAACCTATTGGAAGTAAATCTCGTATATTTGATTTCAGATGCGCCTCAATCGCTTCCATATCATACCATTAGCCCTCGTTTTACTGGGACTCGGAATTTTTCAGCAATCAGCTGATCCTTCGCCTATATTTCGCGATTCGCTGGGTTTTTCATTGCTCCCGGGTGCAAATAGTTCTCCAGTTTCCTATTATATCGTTCGGAAATTTGATGATCCCGCAAAACAAATTACCGCTCAGAATATTTCAAAGAATGAATTTATGTCAATCGGTTATGGCTGGGGCGAAAGTTCTGCCAATCCAAAAGCAGAAGATTTATTTACAAAATTTGAAGTCGCACACTGCGGATATATGCCTGATACCATCATCCATTATATTCTTTACAAAGGAGGATTCAGTTGCAGCCCACTCGATGATTTGTGGCGATTGGGGGTACAATGAATATCCTTATGGTTCACAAACGCCTTCCACAAAACTAGCCGATGGGCAAACCGTTATCAATCCTGCAGGCCTTGGTCCGGGATGGGCACGCAGTC
>CAIQQJ010000107.1 GCA_903873905.1 uncultured Flavobacteriales bacterium | reverse complement strand
TTCAAAAAAGAAGATTGCCAAGAAAATTGGATTGGGTTTGCTGATTGTTTTAATCGTAATTCAATTTGTTCGTTTCGATAGAAATTCTGGAATTGCAGCAACTCCAAATGACATTAATCATTACACCGCTGTTCCTTCCGATGTAAAAACAATTCTCGAAACTTCATGTTACGATTGTCATTCCGATCACACAGTTTACCCATGGTATAGCAATTTGCAACCTGTGGGCTGGTGGTTGACGAATCATGTGAATGAGGGAAAAAGAGAGCTGAATTTTTCCAAATTCAAATCGTATCGCATCAAAAGACAAATCGACAAACTTCAGGCAATAGCAGACGAAGTGAAAGAAGATGGAATGCCTTTAGATTCTTATTTGTGGATTCATGGAAATGCAAAACTCAACGAAGCACAGAAAAAAACAATCATGAATTGGGCGAATCATAATTTTGATTCACTTGCAAAAATTTACCCCGATTCCCTTCCGAAAGAGGAAGATTAATAAGAGTAAGGAAAATTAAAATGAAAAATGCCGAATCGGGAAACTGATTGGGCATTTTTTTTATTGGGCGTGTGTAAATTAAAAACTCTGAAAATCAAACCCGAAGTTTATTTTTTCACTTCGATATTCGATATTCAGAGTTCGATATTCAATATTCAGCAACTTGAAAAAAAAGGTCTCTTCAAATTTTTCTAATCATCATCCTTATCACCACCAGCTTCTCCTTGTTCACCGCCTTGAACTCCCGTTTGCACCTTCGCATTCGAAGAAATTTCTGTATGTCGAATTTGTCCACCAAGATAACCTGTGTATGAAATTGCACCAGCGGAAACAAAACTGATCACCACCATTGTTAAAGCAAAAGTTGAATTTTTGAAAAAGGCAACATTCTTCAACAACAAACTTGCTAATGCTGCAATTCCTGCAATTTCAATCATCCACAATGAAAATGTTGCAAAATCAGAATGTGTATCAATTGCCGCTTCCAAAACACCAGGTAAATCTTCCACTAATTCTTCAGCAGTTTCACCTGCAAGAAAAACTGGAATTGCGCTGATGGCAGCAAAAACAAATCCGACCAAGGCAACTCGTTTTATACTTTCATTCTTTCGAAAAAATCCGAATAAAAATAGGATTGCGGAAAATAGTGCAGCCATAATTGCTGCATGACTCATCATTAAATGAAGGTGCGTAAGGTTCATAATATTAGTTTTTAGTTTTTCAAATGTATTTCCCAATTCTGTGGACATTCTGATAGGTGTCGAGACATGCATTCAATAAAGTCAAATCCTGAATACAGTTTCCCTACAGATTCCTAACTTAGATTCGCCTTATGAAAATCCTATTAATCGAAGACGAACCAGAATTGAGAAAATCCATCAAGCATTTTCTTCTTCAAGAAGGATATGTTGTGGAATCGGCTTCAGATTTTTCAAAGGCTTCAGATAAAGCGGAAATCTACGATTACGATTGTGTGTTGGTTGACATAACACTTCCCGACGGAAATGGGCTCGACATTGTGAAGCAATTAAAAAAAGCAAAATCAAAAGCAGGAATCATCATCATCTCTGCAAAAAATTCCCTTGACGATAAAATTGCCGGATTGGAATTGGGAGCAGATGATTATTTGACCAAACCCTTTCATCTTTCAGAATTGAATGCGAGAATAAAATCCGTTATCCGCAGAATGAGTTTTGAAGGTGACAAAGAAATTATTTTTGAAGAGATCAAAATCAATCCAGATGCACAAACTGTATTGGTGAAGAAAAAAGACATTTCGTTGACAAAAAAAGAATTTGACCTGCTTGTTTTTTTTATCAGCAACAAGAATAGAGTGATTACAAAAGAATCCATTGCAGAACATTTATGGGGCGATGATATGGATATGGCAGACTCATACGATTTCATTTATTCTCATATAAAGAACTTGAGAAAAAAATTAATTGAAGCAGGTTGTGAAGATTACATTCATACCGTTTACGGTGCAGGTTACAAATTCGGGAACGCATGAAATTACTTGCAAAAACAAGTTTGATTTACAGTCTAAGCACAACGCTGGTCTTTTTGATTGGCGGTTTGGTATTTTATTACAATCTCAGAAATATTGTTGATGAAGAATCAACTGAACATATTTATTTGGAGAAAACACTCATCGATAAATATGTAAAAGCCCATGATACTATTCCAGCCACACCAGATATTAGCAGCGATTTCATTTCGATTCACACCACCAATAAACCTTTAAAGGATTTTCTCCGCGATACCGCCATTTTCAGTAAAGAGGAAGATGAGATTTTACCTTACAGAACATTGACGTTTTCAATTCTTGCAGGACATCAATACTATGTTGTAAATGTCAGTAAGGCCCTTTTTGAATCTGATGATTTGGTGGAGGCAATTCTCATTTCTTTCATCATTATTATTGTTGTACTTCTTGCCGCAACTTTTTTTGTGAACAGAATTGCTTCGAAGAAATTATGGAAACCCTTTTTCAGTTCCATCAATTTGTTGAACGAATACAAAATTGCCAATCATTCGGAATTACATTTTGAAAATACGTCGACAAGCGAGTTCAAGGATTTAAACATGGCGCTCGGAAAAATGACAGAAAAAATTGCAGCTGATTACAAAAACCTTAAATCGTTTACAGAAAACGCTTCACATGAATTGCAAACACCTTTAAGTGTGATCATGGCCTCTACAGAGAATCTTCTTCAACAGGAGAACTTCAATAAAAAACAATTGGAAGCCATTCAATCCATTCATCAAACTGCGAGAAAACTTTCGAAACTCAATCAAACTTTATTATTGTTGGCAAAAATTGAAAACCGACAATTTGAAGAAAAGGAAAATGTTGATCTCGGTGAAATTTTGAAATCAAAATTGGATTTGTATGCTGAATTAATTTCACACAAGGAAATAAAAGTGGAGTCCAACATTTCCTCTGGAATAATTCTGAAAATTCATCCAGCTCTGGCTGAAATTATGGTTTCCAATTTGCTTACCAATGCAATTCGTTACAATCAAAAGGGCGGATTGATCAGCATCTCTTTATCAAAAGAAAAACTCATTGTCTGCAATCCCGGCGAGGCATTAAAATCCGATTCGGAAAAACTTTTTGATCGTTTTTACAAGGGAAACACTTTTTCCGAATCAACAGGTTTGGGATTGGCCTTGGTAAAGCAAGTTGCCGAAACAAATGGAATGAAAGTGCATTATTATTACAAGGAAAATCTACATTGTTTCGAAATTAATCTACTACCTTAACCTCCTACAGATTCGCTACAGAATTATTTTTTATCATTGACAATAAATTAAAACTATAAACATGAAAAACTTCCTCTTCACAGCCGCATTCGCACTAATGTTCGGATCTGCATTCGCACAAAAAATGAAAGCCGCAGCTGTTCCTGCAGCCATCACAGCAAAATTCATTGCCACTTATCCAAAAGCAGAAGATGCGAAATGGGAAAAAGAAGGAGACAAATACGAAGCTGAATTCGAATTGAACGAAGTTGAAACCTCTGCTGTATTCGATGCAAGCGGAAATGTTCTTGAAACAGAAGTGGAAATAAAAGTGAGCGAACTTCCGAAAGCCGTAACAGATTACATGACAGGAAAAAAAGTTAAGGAAGCTTCAAGAATTACGGATGCCGCTGGTAAAATCACTTATGAAGCGGAATCAGGTGGAAAAGATTACATCTTCGATGATGCAGGAAAATTCATCAAAACTGTTGAAGGAGATTAATTGAATAATTAATAATTTGGAATTTAATAATGCCGAATTGGGAAACTGATTCGGCATTATTTTTTTTCGTGCCTCTGTGTCGGAGCTTGCACTGAGCTTGTGAAGTGGGGCCATTTCCCGTGTGGCAAGTTGCTGCGCAATTTTTTTGTTTGAAACTGAAGTGATCGAAAATAGCCCTGAATTCTATGGTTTATCCAAGCGTTTCTGAAAATAATTTTTCATGCTGCTTGATTTAATACAGACAAATAGGGAGTTCCTCTTTTTATTGCTGCAAATATCCTGCTTGTCAGTTTGTTAC
>CAIQQJ010000106.1 GCA_903873905.1 uncultured Flavobacteriales bacterium | reverse complement strand
TTGTTACGATTGATTCACTCAATCAACTCAACAATAAATTGATTGCGGATAAAAAACAAGTGTTGGGACAACTCGACAATGAGAAAGCGCACAGTCAACAAATTTCGGATGAAAAAGATAAGTTGAAGGGAAGGATTGATCGTGCCGCTGTGCTTTCAACCATGAATGTGAAATCAGCCGGAATAAAAATTTCACGTGGTGGAAAAAAAGATACGGAAACCGCAAAAGCATCGAAGGTGGACAAAATTCGTGTGACGTTTGATATTGGCGATAACGATCTCACCATTGCGGGACCACATGATATTTACATCCGCATCATCACCCCCGATGCGCAGGAATTGACGCAGGAAAAAAATGCAGCGCATCAGTTTTCATTCGGAGGATCCACTTCTTATTTCTGTGCGAAAAAAACAATTGATTACCAGAATCAGCCGATGAGTGTGTTGGTGCTTTGTCCGAAAGCAAAAGATGAAGACACACTTGCTGCAGGAAAATACATCATTGAAATTTATTCCGATGGTGTGATGATTGGAACTACGACGCTTACTTTGGAATAAAGCGATTAAGAATTAAAGATGAAGGATTAAAAATGAAAAGCGGAAAAGTGGGAATCCTTAATTCTTAATCTTTAATTTTTAATTGGGAATTAAAAAATTGCTCGCACTTGAACATTCCCCGTGTGAATCACTTTTGTTCCTGGCGTTTTTCTTCCTTCATAAGCCAATGTCAGTTGTAAATTCTGCGCGAGAGAACGTTGCCAACTCATTTTCCAAGTGAAATTTTCTCCATTCTTCAAACCTTCCAACATATCATAACCGATTGCGGAAGATTCTACACCATTGTATTTTATTTGCAGGTAATTCGCTTCTGCAACAAAAATCCCTTTTGAAAGTTTGCTCAATTTCAATTCTGTTCCGAATTTCTGAACGGTTGCAAGTTCACCTCCGAGATCAGGCGTGTTTTGTTTGTGTGAATAACGGTAAGACAAACTCACACGGAAAGTTGTGCCGGGCTGAAAACTGAATTTCGGTTCGGTTTCGTAATAGTGGATGTGGTAATTTTTTGATTGGAAATATTGGGATGTGCTTATTTTATATCCATCGCGATAATTGGTTTGCAGCGAAAGTGATTTGGTAATATTCCAACGTGCCTTTCCCTCGTTGAAAATAGTGCTGCGCGAATCCAATCCATTTGTCAATAAACTTTTTCCATTTATTTGTTGCCAAGTATAATCCAATCCGAATTTACTGCTGAGTTGATTAAAGGAAAGTGTGTTCCGAACGGTTGCGTTCAATGAAACGAGAGATGTGTCGTTTGCATCGTTTAAGGTTGGAAGAAACGCATTGTTTGGATTTTTACTTTGTGTTTTTCTTTCCACGCGGTAAACAGCCTGATCAGAAAATCTTGCAATAAAACCCTTGAAGCCGGTGTTGCTTCCCCATTTTACAAATGGTCGCACATTCAAACTCTGTGCAAATTGGTTTGTATAAACTTTTACATAATCATTCGTTGGAATAAAAATGCGAATGTAATTTGCCTGATCGGAATACATTGCGATTTCAAATTCATTCAATTGTTTCACACCATCGTTGTTGTAATCGGTCCATGCGTAAGAGCCTTGGCCAGTTGGAACTTGTAAGTAGGAATATTCCTTTTTCACTTCGAGACCAGATCCCACTTCGTAAAAAGTTGATCCGGTAACAACACCTTTCCACAAACGCATATCATATTCCAATCTTCCCACCAATGTATTGTCCGGTTTTTGTGAAGTAAGCAAAGGAGAAGTGATGATGAGATTTCTATAACTCGTTGTCAAGCGCAATTGGTGATTTGGATTTCCGTGCAGCGTAACTGTTCCTCCAACATTTTGTGCATTTGCACCAGGAGTTAAAACAGTTGCGTTCGGTAAACGATCGATGCGTTGTTTGTAAAAAAGCGTGAAGCTTCTTTTGGTGGTATCGGCAATTGTAATTGCACCTTGCCATTCGAAATATCCGAGACTGTTTAATTTTAGTGTGTCACTGTTTGGTTTGTAAACGTTATTGATTTCCTGATCTTCATAGGCACTCAGTAAAACATTCTTGAAAATTTTCTGTGAAACATCAACACGTTGACGGAGAAAATCTGTTGAGCCGGCAACTCCTTTTGAATTCAAGAAACTTCCTTTTCCACTGAATGAAAAGCCTTTTTTTCGAACAGCTGCATTCACGCCGTGTTTTATTCCCGTGTAAGTGGAGCTTTCAAGAAATGTGCTGAAATCGTAACCGATATTTCCAAAACCAGTTTTTGCAAAGTTGATTCCTGCCTTGCCGAGATGTTGATCTGAAATCAAAGGATTGGTGGTTGTGTTATTATACAAGTTCCAATCGCGCTCAAATTCAACGGGACGATAACGTTCAAGTGGAGAAAAATAAGAACTCACATATTCATAGTTTCCTTCCAATGTCATGATTAAGGAGTCTGAAATTTTCTGTTTGTTTTTAATATTCAGATGCGCGCCGTAACCTTGGTCATCAAAACTGTCATAAGGAGAAAATGTGTTTAGGTCATTTTTTGTATAGGCGAGTTCGGCATTGATCAAAGTATTTTTTATGAAATTGAAATCTCCACCAAAAGTGACCATTTGTTTTTTCTTTGGAGTGATCAATAAAATCACCGGCTCATATTCTCCTTGCGGAATATTTCCAATAGGCGCCACCCACTTAAATGTTTTTCCATTCGCAGATGAAGTGACCTGAATGTAATTTCCCTTATTCGCGCCCACATAAGAAAAACTGCAACGAAAATGGGCGCTGTCGGGATTGGTCCAATACACGTAAACATTTTGATACGTTATGCTGTTCACCAACGTGTCAATTTTTTTATACAAAACCAAATCACCAGAGAAAGCAACACTATCTACACCGGAAACCACTGCATGCAGTAAGGTGTCTCCAACAGCGGCCATGGTTAGTTTTTCGCTATTGGTAAGTGCTTGTTGTAAAGGTTGGTTTTTGGAATCCTGTTCGGAAAATGCATTGAATCGCAGTGAATATTTTTTTGTTTGATATTCCAAGCCCGTGTGAAACAAGGAACGCGAATAATTTCTGTCACTGTACTGAAACTCTACCACAATGCGAATGTCTTTTGTAATTAATTGTTTCGCCGTAAAAATAAGTTCTGCTGTGTTATAATTTATCGTGTAATCATTTCCCTGACCGCGCACGAGCAATTTCCCATCCACATAAACCTTTTCTGTTCCTGAAAGCACTACGATATACAATTCATTTTCTGCTCCACGCAAACGATAAGGACCTTGGTTTCCTTCCGAACCTTGAATGACATTTCGTGAAAATTTCCCTTTCGAAATGGCAATACTTCCCGTTACATTCAATTTTGCTTTTGATGAATCACCCATGGGAACAGACGTGCTTACATTCAAACCTTGTCCCCGCTTGTTGAAATTCATGAAATAGGAATTCGGACGCAAAGCAAAAAAATCTCCCGCAATTAATTTTGTGCTTTTACTTGTAAGTTGAATGAAAACGCGATCGAATTCTTGTAACTGTTGTGTTGTGCCATCTGCTTGAAGTGGAAGATTGTCATCTGTGGCCACCATCATCAGATCGAGATTGTCGGTTAATTTTCCAGAGAGTTGCAAATTCAAACTTGAGTTCACGGATACATCACGCGTATTTCCAAACGAAATTCCTCTTGACAGACTTCCACTTTTATTCAAGCCTCCAGTCGCAAAAGGATCTTCCGCTTTTTGTTCTTCGGGCCGATAGAGAAACGGATTGAAGGAATGATCAGGTGAAGTGGTGAATTTATTTTGATCCTTATGTGCATGTGCTTGCGTAAATAGAAATGGATAAACTGCATATTTCACGCGAAGGTTTTCTCTCGGCGTTGATGATTTGAAAACCAATTTTGCATCGGCGGCAAGTAAAATGTATTGGGAAGTATCAATTCTCGTGTTGTTTTGAAAAAGATAAAATGTTCCCGGAATAATACTTAAGGAATCCAGTGTGATGGTATCGTTACTTGCAAGGATTGGTTTTTCGCGAACCGATGAAAAGGTTTGCCCCTCCGCATGAAAGGCAGAAAAAATAAAAAGAAAAAAAACAATTCTCCTCAATGGAAGCATAAGGAATAAAGGTAAATTTTAAAAATGGGACTTGGGACTTGGGACGAGTACGGCAGTTTTTTTTGTCTCCTGTCCCCGTCCAGCGCCCCTCTTCCTTATCTTTAGGTTCTTCCTAACGAAACAACATGACAAAAATTATCTCCTATAACGTAAATGGAATCCGATCGGCAGTCAGCAAGGGTTGGATTGATTGGGCAAATAGCATTTCACCTGACATTGTGTGTCTGCAGGAAATCAAGGCACAATCCGATCAATTAGATCTTTCCCTTTTTGAAAAAATTGGATTAAAAAACCATTATTGGCATTCTGCGGAGAAGAAAGGCTATAGCGGAGTAGCAATTTTGTCAAGAAAAAAACCTGATCATGTGGAAGTTGGTTTTGGCAAAAAACTCTATGATGCAGAAGGCAGAATGTTGCGTGCTGACTTTGGTGATGTTTCTGTGATTAGCGTTTACATGCCTTCTGGGACTACAGGAGAAATCCGTCAAACATTCAAATATGATTTCCTCGATTTTTTTCAATCTTACATTGATAAACTTAAAAAGACACGGGAGAAATTAATCATTTGTGGTGATTGGAATATTTGTCACAAAGCAATTGACATTCATAATCCAATTAGCAATGCAAAATCTTCCGGGTTTCTGCCAGAAGAACGTGAATGGATCGGAAAATTCATGGAAAGTGGATTTATTGACTCTTTTAGGCATTTCAATGACACACCCCATAATTATTCCTGGTGGAGCAATCGAGCAAACTCTAGGGCAAAAAATTTGGGTTGGAGGATTGATTATAATATGGTCAGTAAAAGTCTCCAAAAACAGCTAAAAAGTGCGAGTATTTTGCCTGATGTAAAACATTCAGATCACTGTCCTATCCTTGTGGATGTTGACTTCTAGGGGGAAATTAGGGACAAGGGACAAGTGTTGAGTTTTTATTTGATTGTATTGATTCAATCTGCACTTTTCACTTTTCACTCGTCACCCATCACTGTTTTTTTCCCTTATAAAAGGTATTTTCCTTATTTTAGGCGCTTCATTGCCTTTAAACACGTATTGCTTATGAAACGTCTACAAATAACCTTGGTGTTAGCGTTGTTATCCGCTCCATTTTTTAATGGGTGTGGTCCTGAAACAACAAATGGAGGTCAGGGGCGCTCAGCCAATGGCCCTGTTAAATATGGTGGGGTTTTCAAAATGAACGAATCGGAAGATTTTAGAACCCTTTTTCCTCTCAATATTGTTGAGGTTGTAGGTGGTCATATCGGTTCGCAAGTCTATGAAGGACTTGTAAAATTCAATCAAAAAGATCTTTCTGTAACGCCATGTCTTGCCTATCGATGGGAGACACTTGACAGTGCAACGCGTTTCGTTTTTCACCTTCGTAAGGGAGTTGTATTTCAAGATGACGCTTGTTTTACAGAGGGAAAAGGTCGCGAGTTAAATGCAGGCGATGTTAAGTATTGCTTCGATAAACTTTGTACTATTTCCGTCAACAACCAGCAATATCCTAATACATTTAAAGATCGTGTTGTTGGAGCAAACGCGTTTTTCGAATCCACAGAAAAAAACTCACCATTAAAGGGTGGAGTTTCTGGAATAACTGCAATAAATGATTCAACGATTGAATTGAAACTTACACGTCCGATGCCGAGTTTCCTTTCTGTATTATGTACAAGTGGTTGTTGGATTTATCCACAAGAAGCTTTCAAAAAATATGGAGATGAAATGCGAATCCATTGTGTGGGAACAGGTCCTTTCAAGGTGAAGAGCATAAAAGAAGGAGATGCGGTTGTATTAGAACGCAATCCGAATTATTGGATGTTTGACGAATGGAAAAACCAATTACCATATTTGGATATTGTTGAATTCCGTTTTATCAAAGACAAACGTTCTGAGATTATCGCCTTCCGCAATAAGGAATTGGATATGGTTTTCCGTTTACCTGTAGAAATGGCAAAAGATATTCTTGGTGAACTTGATCAAGCCAAAGAACACAGTGCTGATTTTGTTTTGCAAAGCAATGAAGCAATGAGTTTAACGTATTACGGATTTCAGAACAAACTCGCGCCGTTTAATAATATTAAAGTTCGTCAAGCATTTAACTATGCAATCGACAGACAATACATTGCAGAAAAAGTATTGCAAGGTGATGCAACTCCTGGAATTTATGGTATTGTTCCGCCTTCCATGCCTAACTATGATTACAAAGGGGTTACAGGTTACACGTATGATCCTGAAAAAGCACGCAAGCTTCTTGCTGAAGCAGGATACCCTGGTGGCAGAGGATTTCCAGAAGTGTCTTTACAAATCAACAATGGAGGTGGTGATCGTAACTTGATGTCTGCTGATTATATTACAAATGAATTGAAAGAAAATCTTGGCATCACAGTGAAAATTGATGCTATTCCTTTTGCACAACATTTGGAAACCGTTTTCACAGGAAAGTCATTGTTCTGGCGTTATGGCTGGGTAGCCGATTATCCAGATCCTGAAACATTCCTCACAACACTTTATTCCCGTCACATTCCTGAGTCAATGAGTCAGCCTTCTACATTGAACTCTGTTCGTTATTCCAGCCCACAATTCGATTCTATTTTTGTTGCTGCAATGAATGAACCTGATTTGGCAAAACGTTTTGAACTCTTCCGTCGTGCCGATCAAGTTGCAATGAATGACGCTGCAATCATGCCGATTTATTATGAAGAGAATGATCGACTTCTACAGCGCAATGTTCGTGGTTTCGATATCAATCCAATGGAATTCCGTGATATGACTGGTGTTTGGTTTGATGTTGCTGAAGCACCAAAACCTGCAAACAAAGTGGATACATCAGGGAAATAATTACATTAGAAAGCAGCGCGGCTGACTTTCTTTTTTAGAAAACATATTGAAGAACTGTCGTGGTAATAACCATGACAGTTTTTTTATTGGGTGGCTTGAATTGAAATTCCACTATCTAATTTTCTTTTTGCAATGGGAAGAAATGGTTTAAGGACAGTTATGGCGAGACCCGTTTTTGTACAAACTTGGAATTAGAAGGAATCACCAATTAACAGTTAATAACTTCATTGACGAAAAATGGAGGATCTATTGCGGGAATGTATCTTTGATAGCAATTAAAAACAATAAAATCACACTCATGCGCATAAAAATAATTGGCCTCGCAATTTTAGCTTCAGCGTTGTTTTCAACTTGTGTTCCCCAGAAGAAATACTTGGAGGAACAAACCAAGCGCCAATCAGCGGAAGCAGAACGAGACAAGCTCAAAGCGGAGAATTCCGATTATGCAACAAAGTCAGCTGAACTGGATCGCCAACTGACGGAAAATAAAAAGCAAACCATGCTCCTGCAAAATGACACACTCGGCTGCGGAATGCGCTACCGTTTGTTGAGCAGCCAGTATGATCAACTAACAGCGAATTACGAATTGCTGTTGAAACAAAACAAGGATCTCATGAACCGTCAGACAACTGAAAATAATCAGTTGGTTGGAAAATTGAATCTTTCACAGGAGCAACTCATTCAAAAAGAAGATTCCTTAAAACGAATGCAACGGAATCTTTATTCTCAAAAACATTCACTTGATTCACTTACAATCGAATTGAGAAAACGCGAAATGCGTGTGAATGAATTACAAAGCGCTCTCAATACGAAAGATTCTGCCATTGCTGCAATTCAAAACAAAGTGAAAAATGCACTGTTGAGTTTTGAAGGAAAAGGATTAACAGTTCATGAGAAAGACGGTAAAGTTTATGTGTCCATGGATGAAAAACTACTTTTTTCATCTGGTAGTATTGTAGTACAACCTGAAGGTGTGAAGGCGCTTAAACAATTGGCAAAAGTGTTGGAACAGAATGCTGACATCAGCATCATGGTGGAAGGACACACCGACGATCTCGCTTATAAGGGAGTCGGTGATATGAAGGACAATTGGGATCTTTCTGTCATGCGTGCCACTTCTGTTGTGAAAATTCTTTTGTCGAATGGAAACATTGATCCAAAACGAATTACAGCCGCAGGTCGCGGAGAATATTTCCCTCTTGATCCCGCAAAAACTACTGACGCGCGTGCAAAAAATCGCCGCACTGAAATAATACTCACGCCTAAATTGGATGAGCTTTTTAAAGTGTTGGATCAAACCTCACACTAATACTATTTTTTCAAAAGGGAAAGGCTGTCTAAATTTAAGATGGCCTTTTTTCTTTTGGCCTTACGCTGTGCCTCCGTGGCAAAACATTTTTTAAGCTTATGGCTTGAAGTTAAATTGCAAAGTATAGTCAATAGAACTAATTTAGTTGCATGTCATCAGCAGATAATAATCGCCGTTCCTTTTTGAAAACAAGCGCACTTGCCGCGGCCGCTTTGGTGACAAAAAATATTTCCGCTCAAGCATTTTCTGAAAAAATAATTCTCGCCAATGAAAATCTCATTCTTCCACCAAGATTGAAAAGTGGCGATGTGATTGCCTTGACTGCACCTGCTGGTGCCATTTTTAATGATGACTCCATTCAGAAAGCTACTGTCTCTTTCGAATCACAAGGCTTCCGAGTGCTGCATGGAAAAACCTTGTCGACACGTTTTGGATATCTCGCAGGGACCGATTCCTATCGCGGAAAAGAATTGAATGATCTTTTTGACAACACCGATGTGAAAGGGATTGTTGCCATGCGCGGTGGCTATGGTTGCGCACGGTTATTGAATTTTCTCGACTTCAATAAAATCATTCACAATCCAAAAGTATTCAGTGGTTTTTCCGACATCACGGTTTTGCTGCATGCAATTTATGTAAGAACGGGACTGATAACTTTTCATGGCCCCGTTGGAAATTCAACACTTGATGGATTTACAATGGAACATTTCTTGCGAATTGTGAAAGATGGCGAAGCATTAATAATGCAACAACCAAGTACCGAGCCACTCACCGTAATTTCAGAAGGAAAAGTTGAAGGAAAACTGTTCGGAGGAAACCTTTCCGTTTGGAGCAGCATGATCGGAACAGGTTATCTTCCTGATACTACAAGTTCCATTTTGTTTTTTGAAGAAACGGAAGAAGAACCTTATCAAGTAGATCGACTTTTAACACAACTTGAAATTATCGGAATTCTTGCTCGGGCATCAGGAATTGTATTTGGCAGATGTTCGAAATGCGAAGCGGAAAAACCTGAAGAATCATTTACAATAGATGAAGTGCTGCAACAGAAATTCGGCAAGCTCACAATTCCAGTTTCAACAGGATTTAATTTTGGTCATATCAAAGACAAGTTCACATTTCCCATTGGTGCAAATGTTATTTATGACACCAGCAGTTCAAGTTTGGAATTGACGCATGCTTGTGTTTCTTAAACTACAGCAGTAAATTATTTTATTTTTGGCGTGCCTCAACCGAAATGTTGATTTTTAATTGAGTAGCAGGTTTGAAAAAAAATTTATCGAAGTCCTAACCAAACAATCCTGCAAATACATCTTCCATCTTTCCAACCATATTTAATTTGATCGCATAATTTCCCGCTTTCAAACCTTTATGATATTTCGAAATATAAATTTCCTTGAAGCCCAATTTTTCCGCTTCCGCAATTCGAATTTCAATTCTGTTCACTGGACGAATTTCTCCACTCAATCCAACTTCTCCAGCGAAACAAACGCCTGATGGAATTGGCAAATCAGCATTCGAAGAAAGTACTGCGCACACAACAGCCAAATCAATTCCAGGATCTTCCACTTTCAATCCACCCGCAATATTCAAGAAAACATCTTTTGCACCAAGACGAAATCCGCAACGCTTTTCTAAAACAGCAAGTAACATGGACAATCGTCGCAAATCAAATCCTGTTGAAGAACGTTGTGGTGTTCCATATGCGGCAGAACTGACGAGTGCTTGCGTTTCAATTAGCATCGGTCGTAAACCTTCGAGTAAAACTGCAATCGCAACACCACTGACGGGCTCATCACGCGTGGTAATCAAAATTTCAGAAGGGTTACTCACTTCGCGCAAACCACTTCCTTGCATTTCATAAATTCCCAATTCATTCGTGGAACCAAAACGGTTTTTTGTGGTGCGCAACAAACGGTAAACGTGATTCTGGTCGCCTTCAAATTGCAAAACAGTATCAACCATGTGTTCCAAAACTTTTGGTCCTGCGAGTGAACCTTCTTTTGTAATATGCCCAATGAGAAAAACGGGTACGTTTGATTCTTTTGCGTAACGCATCATCTCGGCTGCGCATTCACGCACTTGTGAAACACTTCCGGGCGATGATTCAATATGTGCTGTATGCAATGTTTGAATCGAGTCAATGATCATCAACTGCGGTTCGATCAAAGCGGTTTGCTGAAAAATATTTTGTGTGTTTGTTTCTGTAAGAATAAAACAATCTGTGTTTTTAATTCCGATTCTTTCCGCACGCATGCGAATCTGTTGTTCACTTTCCTCTCCGGAAACATACAACACTTTCAACCCTTTCAAATTCGTCGCGAGCTGCAACATCAATGTTGATTTTCCAATTCCAGGTTCTCCACCGAATAATACCAATGAACCTGGTACCAATCCACCACCAAGTACACGACTTAATTCTTGATCATAAATTGGAATACGGTGTTCTTCTCCTGCGGTAATTTCATCAAGGCGCAATGGTTTTGGAGCACGTTGTGTGGAGCGAGAACCGAATCCTGATGTGCGTGTGTCGTCTGTTTTCTGAACGATTTCTTCAACGTAGGTATTCCATTCATTGCAAGAAGGACATTTGCCAATCCATTTTCCAGATTGTGCGCCGCAATTTTGACAGAAGAAAGAAGATTTTACTTTGGCCATAAAAATGATGTGCAAATGTGCAGATTACAAATGTGCAGATTGGTTTTACGAAGATAAGTCGTGAAATGAAGGAAAAATGGGAATGTGGAAAACTACTTACTGTTTATTCTGCAGTATTGGTAAATGGGAAAAGAAAAATTAGGCTTGCTTTTTTCTGGCAATTTCTTCCGCTTGTGCATTGATCAAGAGATTTGCTCTTTTCATTCTTGCATTTGCATAAAAAACATAGCCAACAAATAATAGCATAATGATTCCACCGCAACCAAATACCCACAAGCGTTTTTCATTATTGCTATCAGCTTCCTTTTTCTGAAATAATTCTTCCTGCATTGCCATTAACTCCTTTTCATCGCGATCGGTTTGCCATTTTTCCATTAAGGCATTGATACGAGTTGTGTTTTCATCATTAAAAAGGGAATCGCTCAGTTGTTTGAATTGAATGTGATAATTCAAGGCCTGTTCAAATTTTCCCATTGCTTGGTAGTCTTTTGAAAAGCCCTCATACAAAACACGAAGTCCTTCGAGATAACCGTTTTCCCTTGCAATTTTTTCTGCCTTCGAATGTTGCTCAATGGCAAGGTCGAAACTTTTCTTCAAGCGAAAAATGTTTCCGATGTTGATCAGGTTGTCAACCATTTCAGTTTTATCGCCAATTTTTTCACTGATTTGAAAGGCTTGTGAATAAACGGACATGGCATCATCTAAATTATTTTTGGATTCAAATACGACGCCCATATTGTTGAGGGCTTCCGCAATGATCACACTGTCTTGATTTTTTATCGCACCATCTCTTGCCTTTTCGCAATAAGGAAGCGCCTCATCGTATTTGTTTTCTGCGAGAAAAATGGCACTGATGTTTAAATAAATAATCGGCAAACGTTTTGTATTATTTATTTCATTCAACATTTTTACTGCCGCTAGATAATGTTGAAGGGCCAACTCATTGTTGTTTTGATCGCTGAAAACATTTCCAAGATTGATTTCACTCAGCGCAATTCCTTCCTTGTCACCAATTTTTTCTCGAATGGAAAGTGCCTGCAAATGTGCCTTTGTTGCTTCAACATATTCTCCACGACGGTAATGGATCACTCCAATATTATTGTAAGCGTCTCCTTTCCCTTTGTCGAAAGCAATTTTTTCTGCGAGTGTTTCGGCTTCGAGTGCATAAGCGAGCGCAATTTTAGGATCAATGGAACGCAAGTTCCATGAAAGCCGATTAAGCGTTTTTACACGATTGGTGTCGAGAACGGATTCGTCCAGTGCATTTTTTAAACTGTCAATATTCTGTTGTGCAGATAAAAAAATGCCAAAAATTAGCAATGCAAAAACGAGGAAGAGTTGTCTTTTTTGGGATGGGTTTAGCATACGTGACAAATCTACAAAAGGATTTGAAATGGACATTTTCCCAGGTATTGAATGGTCTTTTAGGAATTTCATGATATTAATCTTGTTTTTTACTGATTTTAAAAGTGGAGCCCTGACAATACCCTGACAAAAACAAGGCTTGAGTGGAGGAAATTTGTGTAGTTAAAAATTCATATGCAACACATCCACATTATAGCTCTTACGCATCGTACCGTTGGTGTGCAGGAGATTGGTCGTTATCATCTTTCCGATGATCGTCGTGATGATGTTTTGCATCACACCAAAGTTTCCTGCGGATTACAGGAATTGATGTATTTGTCAACTTGTAATCGCGTAGAATTTATTTTTGTGACGAATGAAACTGTAGACGCTGCTTTCATAGCCAGATTTTTTACTGCATTTTTTGGTCCTTCTGAAAAAAAATCAATTTTGCAGGCAACAAGTCATTCAGAATTATATTCTGATGAAAATGCATTGCGTCATATTCTAAATGTTGCCGCCTCACTTGATTCATTGGTTGTTGGTGAACGTGAAATCATTACACAAGTTAGAAAGGCATACGATCAATCACATAAACTTGGAATTACCGGTGATACCATTCGTATTCTGATTCAGAAAACAATTGAAACGGCGAAAAAAGTTTACACACAAACGGATATTGCAAGAAATCCTGTCTCAGTTGTTTCTCTTGCTTACAGAAAACTACGCGACTTAAATGTTCCCTTGAATGCACGAATACTTTTTGTTGGTTCAGGTGTTACCAATACGGCCATGGCGCGTTATTTGAGCAAACACGGTTTTACTGATTTTGTTGTTTTTAACCGCACACTTTCCAATGCAGAAATACTGGCATCAGAATTAACGGGAACGGCATTTCCACTTTCCGCATTACCGAAATATCAACAAGGTTTTGATGTGATTGTGACTTGTACGGGCTCAGAAGAAATTATCATTACAAAAGATATTTATCGCACACTTATCGGTGAAGACAGCTCCCGCAAAGTGGTAATTGATCTCGCTGTACCAAACGATCTTGATCCTGCAGTACTCGAACATCATGATGTGAATTTGATTGCTGTAAATAATTTGCAAGAAGTTGCAAATGAAAATTTGAAAGAACGCGTAAATCAATTGGATGCTTGCAATGCGATTATTGACAGTAGCATTCTTGAATTTCGAGGTGAACTTCGTCAACGACAAGTACAAGTTGCTTTAGCCAGTGTTCCAAAAAAGGTTAAGGAAATTCACGATACCGCTATCAATTCCGTCTTCGCAAAAGAAATTGAGCAGATGGATTCCGTTTCAAAAGAAGTTTTGGAAAAGGTGTTGAGTTATGTGGAGAAAAAATACATCAGTGTACCCATGAAAATGGCGCGTGAAATTTTGGAAGAGGAATTTCGCCAGAACTGATTCTATTATTTGAATAATCCTGAGACATAAGTATTGAGTATTGGGTATTGAGATGACAATTAAGAGGTTGATTTCAAAAATGATTACTCCAATTCAAAACATCATTTCCAGTTTACTCAATACTAAATACCCAATACTCAATACCCATTTTGTTTAGTATGAAAACTCCAATCATTATTGCGTCGCGTGGAAGTGAACTTGCACTTTGGCAAGCGAATTTTGTTCAGGCAGAATTGAAAAAAATAGGAATTCAATCTGAAATACGGATTTATAAAACCCAGGGTGATATTGTTCAACATCTTTCACTCGACAAACTCGAGGGAAAAGGATTTTTTACCAAGGAAATTGAAGAAGCGCTTTTAAATAAGGAAGCCGATCTCGCAGTGCATTCTCACAAGGATTTGCCAACGGTTTCTCCAGAAGGTTTGGTGATTGCAGCGGTTTCCTATAGGGAAAATCCAAAAGAATTGATTTTGATTCGGAAAGAATCAGTTGATTTAAAAAAGAAATTCCGATTCAAGAAAAATGCCATCATTGGAACTTCTTCAGCTCGCAGAAAAGTGCAATTGCTTGCATATCGTCCGGATATTGAATTGAAAGATTTGCGTGGAAACGTTCCGACACGCATCAACAAATTGCGCGAAGGACAATACGATGCCATCATGCTTGCAGCAGCCGGTGTTGAAAGACTGAAAATAAATTTGGATGGTTTGCATGTGGAGGAATTGGATCCGTATGAATTTGTTCCTGCGCCTGCGCAAGGCGTACTTGCATTGCAAGCGCGTGAGAATGACAACGAATTGATTGCTGCATTGCAAAAACTCCATCATCCAGATGTGCAAGAATGTATTGGCATTGAAAGGAAAATTTTGAATTTATTTGAAGGTGGTTGTCATATGCCGCTTGGTGTTTATTGTGAAATGGAAGAGGGGACATTTAAAGTTTGGTCGGCAATGTCGGATGAATGGGATAAACCATTGCGTGTGCATTACACAGAAACAAGAAAGCCGGAAACAATTGCAGAACGTATTGTTGAAAAGATTCGCGATGTGAAACCTGCATCGGTTTATATCACACGTGATTTGCGTGAAGATGATTTCTTTTTTCAAGTGTTGAAAGATAATGGGTGTGACGTTTTCGGAAGAGCTTTGATAGAAATCAATCGCATTGTCTTGAAAAACATTCCCGATTCGGACTGGGTTTTCTTCTCGAGCAAACATGCGGTGCGACATTTTCTTGGTCAGACAAAATTGAAAGAAGGAATGAAAATCGCCGCTGTTGGGAAGGCAACCTCAGATGAATTGAGAAAATTCAATTTGCGTGCTGATTTTATTGGCGGAGGAAATGATACACGAATTACCGCAAAACAATTTGGCGCTGTTGCAGGAAGAAGCAAGGTTTTGTTTCCGCAAGCGAAAGGAAGCATGAAAACCGTTCAGCAACAATTACCGAATGCAACGGTGATTGATTTGGTTGTTTACGAAACCATTTCACAACCGGTGGATGATCTTCCTGAGAGTGACATTTTGGTTTTCACCAGTCCAAGCAATTTGGATGCATATCTTTCAAAAAAGAAAATTTCACCGAAGCAAAAAATTGTTGCGATGGGACATGCGACGGGAAGCACCTTGAAGGAAAAAGGATTTCATTCGTATTATTCACCTGCAACTTTTGATGATGCGGGTTTGTGTCAATCTGTTTTTAATGCCTTGTCGGAAAAAAAATAATGATGTGCAGATTTCAGATGTGCAGATGTGCAAATTTCAGATGTGCAGATTTTCAAGCGCTGTGCCTTTGTGTTCCCAACAGAATTGTTGGGATGGCAATCATTTTTTGCGTGAGTCCACCTACGCTGAATTAGCTACGGTGGACGATGGGATAGAAATATTTTATTAATGCGTGAGGGATTGAAGCGGAAAGCCCACAGCGTAGCGAGGACTTGCAGCGTAAAGCCCGACCCGTAGGGACACGCCATAATAATTGTGAATTGTGAATTCTTAATTTTGAATTAAATTTTATCATCATGAACCAACGTCCACGTAGAACTCGTAAAAATTCCATCATCCGAAATCTTGTTGCGGAAACGCGCTTGAGCAAGGATCAATTCATTTATCCGTATTTCGTTACGCACGGGCAAAATGTGAAACATCCGATTGCCGCGATGCCGGGGATCAATCATTTTTCGGTGGACACACTTTTGAAAGATGTGGAAGCGGGATTGAAAGTTGGCATCAATAAACTTTTGTTGTTCGGAGTTGGAGAACCGAAAACTGCGGATGGAAGTTCCGCTTATGGAAAAGAAAGTATTGTTCCTGGTGCGGTGAGTGTTTTGAAAAAAACTTTTGGCGATGATTTGTTTGTGATTACGGATGTTTGTGTTTGTGCTTACACCACACATGGTCATTGTGGAATTTTGACCTCACCCCCGGCCCCTCTCCAGGGGAGAGGGGAGAAGTTATCGGTTGTAGATAATGATTTGTCTGTTGAATTGCTTTGTAAGATGGCCTTGTCGCATGCACAAGCAGGTGCGGATATGGTTGCGCCTTCAGACATGATGGACGGACGCATTGGCGCAATGAGAAATAAATTGGATGAGAATGGTTTTGTGAATACGGGCATCATGTCGTATGCGGTGAAATTTGCTTCTGCTTATTACGGACCATTTCGTGAAGCTGCAGATTCCGCTCCGCAATCGGGTGATCGCAAATCGTATCAGATGGATGCGCGCAATGGAAATGAAACCGTGCGTGAAGCTTTGTTGGATGAAGAAGAGGGTGCTGATATCATAATGGTAAAACCTGCATTGGCTTATTTGGACATCATTCAACGTGTGAAAGAAAGTGTATTGTTACCAGTAGCATGTTATAATGTTTCAGGAGAATATACGATGGTGAAAACTGCAGCAGCGGCAGGATACATTGATGAGCAAAAAATTGTGATGGAAAATATGACTGCGTTCACACGTGCGGGCGCTGACATCATCATCACGTATCATGCGAGAGACATTGTTGAGAAAGGCTGGTTGTAGCGCATTTTCGTCGGGTATGAAGAACTGACAATACAATATCTCAGTACGATCAAACGACTATGTGCTTGTAACACATTCTCATGCAAAAGGAATTTCAATTCAATCCAGATCTCAAATTCATCAAGGAAAATTTTCAAGGCAATGAACTTGTCAATGGAAAATTTGTGAATACGGAAGGGGCGGGTCCAATCGGATTTTCAAAAGTGATGAAGTGGATGTTTTCTGCCAATCCGCAACGTGCAGAGAAAAAGGCGGATCAATTCCGCTTGCAAATAAAACCGGATCATTCCATTTTCGATTCTGAGCTTGATGCATTTTCCTGGTTGGGTCATGCATCTTTTCTTTTTCGCGTTGCAGGGAAATCGATATTGACGGATCCTTGTTTGCGCAGTTTGCCTGGAACAAAACGATTGGTTTCTTCACCATTTGAATTTTCCGCAATAAAAAATCTCGATTATATTTTATTTTCTCATTCTCACCGTGATCATTTTGATCAGAAAAGTGTTCAATCGATTTTGGAAATAAATCCAAACGTTCATTTTTTAGTTCCCCTGAGAATGGAAAAATTGCTTGAGAAAATTGGTGCGAAAAACATTACAGAAGCCGGTTGGTATCAGGAATACAATCTTGAAACTTCCGATGGATTGCGCGTTGTTTTTCTTCCTGCGAAACATTGGAATAGACGCTTCACGCATGATACCAATCGGGAATTATGGGGAAGTTTCTGGATTGGTTCTGAAAAACAATCCATTTATTTCGCTGGTGATACAGCGTTCGATAATCACTTCACTGAAATTGGAAATTTGTTTCCTGAAATTCAACATGCCTTCATGCCGATTGGTGCTTTCAAACCCGATTACATCATGAAAGATGCACATATCGGACCTGATGAGGCAATGGAAGCTTTTCACATGTTGAAAGCGAAAAATTTCATTCCCATGCACCACGGCACTTATGATTTATCGGATGAGCCGATTGGAGAACCGTCTCGCACTATTTCCCAATTGCATTTGGAAGAAAAATTGAAAGGCAATTTGATTTTGCCTGCTGTTGGAGAGAAGATTCATTTGTAATATATGAGTGTCAGGTCGTAAAGTGTCGAGTCGGAATGTAAAGTGTCGGGTCGGAATGTAAAGTGTCGGGTCGGAAGACCCGACACCGCTTCGCGTGATGAAGAATACCTTTGTCCTTGTAAATGTTAGTGGAATGATTTATGCTGATTTCATGGGAATCACCTTGAACCACGCAGCACGCATGTGCGAAGTGGTGTCGGGTCTTCCGACCCGACATCCCCGAACTGAAGTCCCCCTCCATTCTAATCAATTACAAATGACTAACAGTTTTCCACTTGTTAGATTTGCCCTAAATAAAATTTCATGGGACTTCGTGGAAGAACTTTGTTACTCGATTACCATTGTTTTTTTGTGACCACTACTTGCCATAAATTTTTGCCTTTATTGGAAGATGATGAATGCAAGAAGATATTATATGATGCAATGAAATTTGTGAATGAAAAATATGTTTGTGAAATCATTTCCTATGTATGGATGCCTAATCACATTCATTTTATTTGTTATTTCAAAGTGGAAAACAAGCTCATTGAATATATGAGGGATTTTAAGAAATACACATCAATAAAAATCAGAGATTATATTTTTGAAAGTAATAATCAGGAATTGATTGATTCAATTCAATTTGTTCATCGAAAACAAAAAATAAAAATCTGGCAAGATCGATTTCATGATTTTCATTTGACTAAGGAAAAAACGCTTTTGCAAAAACTGAACTATATCCATTCCAATCCAGTTCGAAAGGAATTATGTTCTTCTGTTTGGGAATATGAGGATTCGAGCGCGGCATTTTATATTAATGGAGAGGTACCTAAAATTCCGATTCTTCATTGTTCGGAGATTATTTGAAACGAGGATGGTATTTATGAAGTGATAATAGAGTTAAAAGTAGTGTCGGGAAGTAGTGTCGGGTCTGAAGGCCCGACACAGCAACGGCCCCTCAAGCATGAGGAGCCGTTGCAAACCAACACGAAGGATTTTAGTCTTTCATAAAACGTTGAGCAGAATAAACCCCTTTATTATTTTCAATTTGCAGGATATACATTCCATTGTCAAGTGAATTGACATCGATTTTGTTTCCATTAATTGTATTGGAGATGACAGTTCTTCCAGCGATATCAAGGATGCGATATTTTTTTCCTTGCAAAGTGAAATCTGTTTTGATAGTAAGTTCTGTTGAAGTTGGATTTGGAAACAAACTCCATGATACTTGAACTTGTTCTTGAATTCCGGTTGGATTAGGAAGCACATTCACATAATATGGATTGCTTGCTGCTTGTTCTGACAAACGTGGAACCCAAAGCAATTGACACATGGTATCGGAACAATTGTTTGCAACATCGGTAACCACAAGACAAATGTTATAGGATCCAGTTGAGGAGTAAATGTGTGATGGATAAGGGATCGTATCAAATGTATTATCACCCCATGACCAGTAGTAGGTCATGTTTGGTCCACCAGTAGATAAATTGTAAACCCAAGCTTGATTTGTATTAATAGAATCAGGATAGATCACGAAGTTTGCATTACATGGTGTTGGATTTGAATTTCCATAAACTGTAATTGAATCGCAGAAATAATTGTTGCATGAACTCAGCGAATCGTAGAAGTAAAGGCAAACTGTATAGTTACCAGGATTCAAATAGTTATTTGAAACGTTGGTAGCCGTAGCCGTTGTTGCATAATTACCATCGCCGAAATTCCAATAGTACATTGAAGCATTATTGTTTGCGTTTGTAGATGTATTTACAAAGTCAACAATGTTGTTCTGTGATTGCGACCAAGTGAAAGAAGCGTTGCAGGCATTGTTTTGTGTGGAAACAGTTACTGTGGTGCATGCGTTACAACCATTTGCATCCGTAACACAAACGGTATAGGTGCCCGTTCCAAGTGCTATTGCCGATTGTGTGTTTTCCCCATCGCTCCAGGTAAACGTAAATGGAGCGGTTCCTCCAGTCACTGTTGCATAAGCTGAACCATCGATGCATGCAGGACAGCTTGGAAGACTTGATACAGTTGCAGCAACAGAAATATTACACAATACGTTTCCATAAACCGTTACGGAATCACAGAAAGTCGCTGTACAACTTGACAGTGAATCGAGCATGGTCATGCAAACCATATAGGTTCCTGGTGCACTGTAAGTATGCACGGGGTTTTGTGTGTAATCGTTCTGACTGTCGCCGAAATTCCACATGAAGAATGTTGAATTTGCAACAATCGGTGTCGATGTGTTTGCAAATGTGATCACGTTATTGGTGTTTTGTGACCAGGTATATCCCGGTGTGCATGTTGCATGCGCCACCGAAGCGCTGAGAAGAATCGCGGGGGAGAGGGCGAGTAGAAATTTGGTAATTGTTTTCATGGTATTTAGGTTTTATGTAATTGTACACTGCAACGTTACGGCGGCTAATTGGATCAACAAAGTCGAACACCTCAATTTCTTACCCGTTCAAAACCAAAAATTCTGCCCAAGACCTTATTTAAATGCGGGAAAAAGCGAATGAAAAATTACCTTTGTAATCCACATGCAAACACATCCAGAGTCACTTTCCATTCTTGATTTTACTTACAATTTGCCAGAAGAGCGAATTGCACATTTTCCACTTTCAGAAAGGGATGCATCGAAACTGCTTGTTTATAAAGATAGGAAAATCTCTCACATAACATTCGCCCAGTTGGGGGATGAGATCCCAGAAAATGCCTTGTTGGTTTTTAATGCAACGAAAGTAATTCGTGCAAGAATTCTTATGCAACGTGCCAGTGGCGCAACCGTGGAAATTTTTTGTACCGACGCTGCTGACAATTCTGTAGACTTTGTAAAATTGTTGGAAACAAAAAATGAAGTTTCGATTCGAGCATTTATCGGAAATGGAAAACGTTGGAAAGAAAACGAGGAATTGATTCAGGATTTAAAAATTCGTGAATTGAATATTCGATTGGTTGCAAAACGAATTGGACCAGCACGTGAGCAGTCAATTATCAAACTTTCTTGGACACCAACTGATTTTTCATTCGCAGAAATTCTCGAGGCTATTGGGAAAATTCCATTGCCACCTTATTTGAATCGTGAAGAGGAAATGTCAGATGCAGAGCGTTATCAAACCATCTATGCACAACACAATGGTTCGGTTGCAGCTCCAACAGCTGGATTACATTTCACAACGAAAGTTTTGGAAAACTTGAAAGCGAAAAAAATAAATTTTGCAGAAGTTACTTTACATGTTGGTGCTGGAACATTCAAACCTGTCAAAGCGGAAAAAATGGCTGGCCACGACATGCATCGCGAACAAATTATTATTCCACGTTCGCTCATCGAACAAATTATTGCGCAAAAATCAAATCCTGTAATAGCCGTTGGAACTACAGCGTTACGCACACTTGAAAGTTTGTATTGGTTCGGAAAACAAATCATAACACAACCTGGAAGACATTTCGCTTCATTGTTTGTTGGCCAATGGGAACCATACAATAATACACCTGATGTTCCTGTCCAAATTGCATTGCGCGCCATACTCGATTGGATGCGTGAAAATAATCGTGATGAAATAAAAGGGTACACGCAAATTCTAATCGCCCCAGGATATTCTTTCAAAATTGTTAATGCACTCATCACCAATTTCCATCAGCCACAAAGCACTTTATTGTTGCTCGTTTCCGCTTTTATCGGTGAAGAAAGTAAACTCGTTTATGAATATGCATTGAAAAATGATTTTCGTTTTCTGAGTTACGGCGACAGCAGTTTGCTCTGGAGAAAAGAATAATCAGGTGGGCGTGCCCCAAGGGTCGGGCTATCCGTTCCAAGTCCTCTCCCAACCACAACAATTCTGTTGGGGGATCCGGGCTTTTCACTGCTATCCCTCACGCAAAAAAAATGGAAATCTGTGAAATCTGTGAAATCTGTGGCTAACTTCGTACTCCAATTTTAGCCATGCGCAAAAAGCTCATTTTCTATTCTGTAATTCTAGTTTTATGCGGTAGCGCGTTTCTGTATTATCGTGCGCTTGGTGCTGGAATAAGTGTGAAGGATTTTCACCCTTTTACAAATTTGAAATCGCAGGATAATTCCATCATCGTTGATTTGTCCGACGCAGTTTATAGTGGCATAGAAATCCCAACTGTAAAACAATTGCCCGGTGGAAAATTCACATTCACCTTCAATGTGAAAAACCAATATTTGAGCAGCAGAAAACTTTATTACAAAATTTATTATCAGGATGAATCATATAAATTTCCGGAATTCGAAAAAAGCGGAAAATTCAACTATGAACATTCTTTGGCTACAAGAAATTTTTATGGAAGCTGGGGAGAAACAGATCCTGGATTTAAATCCACCAACGAATTAGGTTGGGGTGATGAAATAAAAATAACGGATTCTTTCCGCATTGTTGGAAATCCACGTAACGAGGAAATTTATTTTGGCCGCGATGATCGTTCCGGTTTGTCAGCGAAAAAAATTGCCAACATGATTAATTATATCCACAGTCAACCGAATTGGATGGCGGGAATTGCGGATAAGGCAAGAGCAAATGGTTTAACCGAACCACAACAAATTTACCGCGATGCTATCTGGCAAATCGACAACAATCGGAAACTGCAAACGGCGAACAATCGCTGGAAAAGAAATCCACGAACAGGAAAATACAAATTCATTCTTGTTGTTACCACTGAAAATGGAATGAACAGCCTTCCGAATTCTATCAAGAATATTACTGAACGAGAAACCGGCGGACGATTCATCAATCCATTTTATTATTTCCTGTACGGTCCTGGTAGCAATGATAAGTCAATGAATGTTGTTGTTGCCGATGAGCAACTTGTCGTAAAAGCAAATTTGGATCCTGGCGCAGGCGTCTATGTAAATCCGTTTGAGTTGATGCAATCAGGAATTGATACCGCCTCGTATTGTACAACTTGCGGAACCGACAGCACTACTTTCCGTCAATCACAATTCATGCAGTATTTCTTCTATGAAGATAAGTCGCACGTTTTGTCAATGGTTCCAATTACCGCAAATGTTGTTGCCGATAATTACACACGCGCACAATACCAGGAAAATAAATTGAAATATGATTCGGCAACAAGAGTTCGAGATTATCTCCGCAGTACAACTAATCCATGTTCAACAGTAAGTGCAAATCGCGAGGAACATTCCATTACACTTTCAAATCCTGGTAACACGGAACTTCCTTTTAGAAAAGAAAATGTTGGTGTGAAATCACGCGTTGGTTTTACCTATGGAAAATGGGATATGTGTATTGCTTTTCCTGAAATGTTGAGTGCCGATCATGTGTGGAACGGTTTGACAAATGCAGTTTGGTTGTTATACCAGAATGAAGATTCCTGGAACAACAGGAGAAGTTGTGAAGGCGGATACATTCCAAGAAATGATAATCGTGGAAAGAAAGCATCTCGTTATCCAACGCAGAGTTATTCTGAAATTGATTTTGAAATTGTAAAATCATCACGCAATTGGCCGACTTCTTCCTATGGCAAAAGTGCTCTTCCTGCCGACGATGACATTGCGAATAATGATAACATTGCTGTTGCTTGTACGAATTGGGATTTGGCTTGTCGTGAAGCAAAAAACTATGTGACGGGAATTGTTCCACTTGTTTTTGAAAAACACAAATTCGAATTGCATCGTTGGGATGATTGGTATCAAGCGCTCACAATTAAATCCGCGGAAAACGATAACGATCTTTTTCAAAAACCATTTTATTGGTACGAAATAGAATGGATGCCCGATCACATCACTTGGAGAATCGGTCCCGATAAAGAACATTTGCATGTGGTAGGTTATATGGACAACACCGTCACTGCTGTGCCCGACAATCAAATGATTCTTGTGGTCTCTCAAGAATTCCACGATTCCGAATGGTGGGTTCCCGCTCCGTACGATCAAAGAAATGTTCCGTATCCAAAAAGTCCATTGACAGGAAAAATTCTGAAAGTGGAAATCAATTAGAATTTTGAATTCTAAATTTTGAATTCTGAATGATCACTTCGGGAAACAAAATTCAAAATTCAAAATTCAAAATTCAAAATTATTTTGTCTCATCTCTATTTACATATTCCATTCTGCAAGCAAGCCTGTCATTATTGCGATTTCCATTTTTCCACTTCACAGAAAAACAGAAAGGAAATTTTGCAAGCTATGATGAAGGAGTTGGAATTGCGCAAGCATTCACTTTCAGGAAAAACATTGGAAACAATTTATTTTGGCGGAGGAACACCATCACAATTATCTTCCGATGAATTGAAATTTATTTTGGATGAAATCGACACGCATTTTTCCATTGCAGAAAAAGCCGAAATCACATTAGAGGCAAATCCCGATGACCTTTCGAATTCCTATTTGAAAAGTTTGCGTCACACTCCCGTGAATCGTTTGAGTATTGGCATACAATCTTTTCGCGATGAGGATTTGAAACTCATGAACCGTGCGCATACCGCCAAGGAAGCGGAATCGGTTGTGATGCGTGCGCAAGACGCAGGGTTTGCAAATCTTACCGTTGATCTCATTTATGGAATTCCAGGATTGGATGAAAGTGCTTGGAAAAAAAATCTTGATAGAATAAATGAACTTGATGTGCCGCATCTTTCTTCCTATTGTCTCACTGTTGAACCAAAAACCGCTTTTGCACAATTTGTAAAGTCAGGAAAAATTGCTCCCGTTGATGATGAATTGGCTTCAGAACATTTTCGCCAACTTATTCAATTTGCAAAAGAAAATGAATTTGAACATTACGAAATTTCCAATTTTGCAAAAAAAGATTTTGTTGCCAAACACAACAGCAGTTATTGGTTTGGCGAATCGTATTTGGGAATTGGGCCATCCGCACACAGCTTTGATGGATCAGTTCGCCGCTGGAATGTTTCGAACAACATGAAATATCTCAATGCTATTTCCATTGGTGAAAAAACATTTGAAGAGGAAGTGTTGACGGAAAACGAACGTTACAATGAATATGTGATGACACATCTTCGAACGATGTGGGGCATTTCTTCAAAAGAGTTGAAGGAAAAGTTTCCGAATAATTATTTTGAGCATTTCACAATTGAATCTGAAAAATGGATTGCTTCAGAAGATTTAAAAAACAATGCAGACGTATTTATATTAACAGAAAAAGGGAAATTAATCGCTGATCGAATTGCGTCAGATTTGTTTGAGGTTTAATTGTTAATTATCTTTCTCCTATGAAAAAGCTATTCTGCATTCCTGTTTTTTTAATGTTCTTTTGTGTCTCTTCCGTTCGTGCTGATGAGTTTGAAAAAACACACGGACTTGGCATCATCCAAATTGATTTGGACAGTTTGATCTCACTTGATTTTTGGGAAGCACCTGATGATATATTGCCCATTCACATTATGACAGCTCACCGAGAATTACTTTATCCTGAACAAGCCCATTTTACTTTTGATCGTTTGAAGCAAGATAGTATTCCTGCGTGGTTTAATACGCTGTATTTTTATTCGGGTATTGAAAGTAGACGTTTAGATATTAATTGTCTAGGAGAAAATGGGCAATATTTTCAAACCAATCTGAAATCTGAATCTGGGAAGTTTCTATGGATTCGAAAATCTATGGGAGTGGTTTTTAAGCAATGGATTGATTTTTATCTCAGCGTGACAAATCTCGAATATGTGAGCGATACAGTTTTGTTGTATGACAATCCAACAAACAAGGTTCAAGCATTTCCGTTTTTTCCTGGACCTGGTCCCGCATCTTCAAGAATTGTTCTGGCTCCAATAGAAATAAGTGGAATATGGATGAAAGTAGATATTATTGAAACGAATGAATTTGGAGATGCGCTAAGGAAAAATTCAGGATGGATTCTCTGGCGTAATGAAAAAGAACCACTCGTGACATTTAATTTAATGGGCTGCTGACATGCTTGCAACGATAAATCACAAAGGGCAAACCTACAAAACCGATTTGTCAAAACCCATTGACATTTCCATTCCGATGAATGACCACAGCGCGCGCGCGTGGTATGTGGATCCCTTGCGTATTGAACCTGTTCGCAATGGAGATTTTGTGGGAGAAGTCAAGAGTGGAGGCTCTGTAAATTTCAGAAATATTTTTTTCAACCCACATGGCCACGGAACCCACACGGAATGTGTTGGACATATTTCTCCGGAAATTTATAATGTGAATGAGCATTTAAAAACTTATTTTTTCATTGCTGAATTGATAACTGTTCTTCCTGAGCAATTGGATAATGGTGATTTTGTCATTACGCGAAAAAGTTTGGAGATTTTGTTGAATGGAAAAAATCTCGAAGCTGTAGTGTTGCGAACCGCTTCAAATTCTGAATTGAAATTGGCAATGAATTGGTCAAATACAAATCCTCCATATCTCGATGAAGGAGCTGCGAAATATTTAGTAGAAATTGGAGTGGATCATTTGCTTTTGGATTTGCCTTCTGTGGATCGGGAAAATGATGAAGGAAAATTATTGGCGCATCGGGCATTCTGGGAATATCCACAAAACACACAGTTTCACAAGACGATTACGGAATTCATTTACGTTCCCGATTCTGTTTATGATGGAACCTACTTGTTGAATCTTCAAACAGCTCCTTTTGAGAATGACGCCACGCCAAGTCGTCCTGTTTTGTTTCAAATTTCAAATGGAGTAAAATGAACTTGGAACAAATCCGTGAATACTGCATTTCAAAAAAAGATGTGGAGGAAACAACACCTTTCGGCCCGGACATTCTCGTTTTTAAAGTGAAGGAAAAAGCTTTTTTATTGACAGGTTTTGACAATGATCCTGTTCAGTTCAATGTAAAATGCGATCCGGAAATAGCAATTGATTTGCGTGAACGTTACGATTGTGTGATTCCAGGGTATCACATGAATAAAAAGCATTGGAATACAATCGTGATGGATGGAAAAGTGAGTCCAAAATTAGTGAAGCAATGGATTGATCATTCTTACGATCTTATTCTTGCAAGCATGACAAAAAAAGTAAAAGTAAAATTGGTGAAATCAAAATCTGCAAAACGCAAATGAAAAACATCCTTCGTTATTTCGCACAAGGGCTTATTGTTTTGGTTCCTGTTACCATAACAGTCCTTGTATTTTTCAAAATGTTCAGTTGGTTCCGTGGTTTGTTTTCTGGAATTGATGTGCTTGTGCATCCAAATGCAGATCCGTTTATTTATTTGTTTTTGGCCTTGGCGCTTGTGTTTTTGGTTGGCCTTTTTGCCTCCAATGTCATGGCGCGATTTTTCATTGATGAAGCCGGGAAAATTTTAGAAAAAATTCCGATCATCCGAATTATTTTTTCACCGTTGAAGGATTTTACTTCAGCTTTTATTGGAAACAATAAAAAGTTCAAGCATCCAGTGCTCGTGATTACCAATATGCAAACGGGAATCAGGGAAATCGGTTTTATTACCGATGAGGATTTATCTGAACTTTCCATTTCAAAAGAATTTGTTGCGGTTTATTTCCCGATGTCCTATGCTATTTCTGGTCGATTGCTTATTGTTCCGCGCGAAAACGTACAGGAACTTCACGTGCCTGCCTCAGAAGCGATGAAATTTATAGTTTCGGGTGGTGTTTCTGACGTGGATTAATTAAGAAAGGAAATTTTGCCGTAACTTATTCTCCTAAATTCATAAAAAACTTAACCTCATGAAAAGGTATTTGCTTCTATTTCTTCTTCCACTTTTCGGATTTGTATTGCATGCGCAAAAAATAAAAATTAGCGTGGATGAAAAAAACTCAAAAATCGGTGACGGATCACATAATTGTTTGGTGGTAATTATATATGATGCGTCAAAAGATGATATTGAAAAAGAGTGGCGTTCGAAAATGAAAAGTTATGATGCGAAAGTAAGTTCTAAGGATGAAATTTTTGCAGACAACGCTCTCATCAAAACGATTAGCGATAACACTTGTGATGTTTACGCGCGTATTGAAAAGGGAAGTAACGATAATGAAATGAAACTCACGGTTGGTTTTCTTTTGGGCGAAACATGGTTAAGTTCTTCTTCAAACGCCACGGCTTACAAGGCGGCAGAGGTAATGGTAAAAGAATTCGCAAAAAAAATGACACAAGATGCTCTTGGTGATAAAGTGAAAGAGCAACAAAAAATTCTCGACAAATTGCAGAATGAAAAACAGGATCTTGAAAAGAAAAACAAAAACCTGAACAACGACATCGCCGATTATCAAGCGAAAATCAAGAAAGCACAGGACGACATTAAGTCTAATGAGGATGAGCAATCGAAGAAAAAGTCAGAAGTTGAGGCGCAACAGAAGGCTGTGGATGCCGTGAAAGCGAGACAATCTTCGGTGGAGTGAAGGGTTTAGGTGAAGGGGTAATGAAGTAATGAAGTGATAGAGGATGTTACCCTATTTCCGAATTATCATGGCCAACTTAATCACTCCATTACTTCATTACCCCACCACTTTTTCCCTACCTTTGTATTCCAATTTTTCCACGTAGAATATGGATATGCAGACACTTGTTGAAGGATTTCCAGCACAGCTTGAAGAAGCTTTGAGCATCGGGAAATCTGCCGTTTTATCTGAACCAAAAAATCAAATTAGAAATGTTCTCATTTCCGGACTCGGTGGATCTGGAATTGGAGGAACAATTATTTCTGAATTAGCATTTGGAACTTCTTCTGTTCCTGTTTCTGTAACAAAAGGATATTTCATTCCAACATTTGTTGATCAACATTCACTTGTAATTATTTCTTCCTATTCTGGAAATACGGAAGAAACACTTGCTTGTATGCAACAAGCGATTGAAAAAAATGCGCACATCGTTTGCATCACATCGGGCGGAAAAGTTGCAGAGCTCGCGAAAAAACACAAGCTCGATTGCATTACAATTCCAGGTGGAAATCCACCTCGTTCTTGTCTAGGGTTTTCACTTTCTCAGCTGATTTTCATTTTTGTAAAACACAACCTTCTTCCTGCAAGTTCTATTTCAGAATTAGAAAGTTCAGTTGCGCTTTTGAATAATGAAAATGCATCCATCAGAAAAGAAGCAGAACAATTGTCGAAAAACTTATTTGGCAAAACGCCTGTAATTTACTGTACAACAAATAATGAAGGAATTGCGATTCGGTTTCGTCAACAATTGAATGAAAATGCAAAAGTGCTTTGTTGGCATCACGTTATTCCAGAAATGAATCACAATGAACTTGTGGGTTGGGTTGGAGGAAATGCGGAAATTTCAGTCGTGCTTTTCACTGATCCTGATGAATACGAAAGAAATAATTATCGCATTGCCATAAACAAAGAGATTATACAAAAGTACACACCACACTTCACAGAAGTTTTTTCGAAAGGAAAATCTCCAATAGAAAAAGCAATTTACCTAATCAATCTCGGCGATTGGGCTTCTGTGTTTTTGGCAAACCTTCGCGGAGTGGATTCAATTGAAGTCAACGTGATTAATTTTCTCAAAGGAGAACTTTCTAAAAAGTGACGAGGGACGTTACTCCCATTTCTCGTCCCCAGTCCCTCTAAAATGAACAAGGTTCTCTTCCACGATAAAGGTTTAATTGATTATAAAGTCTGTTGGGACTTACAGGAAACTTATTTCAAAACAATTGTTGATCGGAAAATATCGAATCGGGATCTGCCAATTGAAAATCAAATTCAAACACAAAGTCATTTGATTTTTTGCGAGCATCCCCATGTTTTTACATTGGGAAAAAGCGGCGATGAACAGAATCTTCTCGCGAATGAAGAGCAGTTGAAAGAAATTGACGCAACCTATTACAAAATAAATCGAGGAGGTGACATTACTTATCATGGTCCAGGACAATTGGTGGGTTATCCCATTCTTGATCTTGACAATTTTTTCACCGACATTCATCGTTACCTGAGAGTGCTGGAGGAAATAATTATTCTCACCATTGCGGAATATGGAATTAAGGGTGATCGTTATCCAGGTTACACGGGAGTTTGGCTTGACCCTAGTGATCCGAAAAAAGCGAGAAAAATTTGTGCGATGGGTGTGCGCAGCAGCAGGTGGGTGACCATGCACGGTTGGGCGATGAATGTAAATTCTGATCTCAGTTATTTTTCAAAAATTGTTCCCTGTGGAATTACGGACAAGGCTGTCACTTCAATGGAAAAGGAATTAGGTCATCCTGTTGATATGGATGAAGTGAAAGAGAAACTGAAAAGGCATTTTGAAGCACAATTTGAATGTTCTTTGGTTAATGAGCCAACGCTCGTATAACTCTTTCCCGTTTCTTGCGTTTAAATAAGCATATAGTTCCCCTATGAAAAAGTTCTTCAAGCGTTTCGGACAATTTTTATTAATTGTTTTGCTTCTTGTCAATTGTTTTATCCTTTTCACGGGAAGAACTTATTTGTATAAGGGAGTTTGGAATACCTATCTCAAGGGAAGAATGGGTCCTTCTCCATTTGAATATCAGATTTTCGATAATAGGGAAGTGAAAAATGGAACTGCTCAGCCTTGGCAGAATGGGAAAGATTATAACAAAAAAGAAATTCCAGCAAATCTTCTCGATTCAATGATGGCGATTGAAACAGGTGCGTTTCTTATTATCAAAGATGATTCTGTTCGCTGTGAAAAGTACTGGGGAGAATTCAATGACCATTCCATCACCAATTCTTTTTCAATGGCTAAAACCATTGTCAGTGTTTTGGTGGGTTGTGCAATTGAAGATGGAGCAATAAAAAGTGTAGATCAAAAAGTGAGTGATTTCCTTCCTGAATTTGCTAAAGATGAACGTTCAAAAATCACCATTGGGAATTTGCTGACGATGAGTTCTGGAATTGCATTTGATGAAGATTACGTGAATCCGCTTGCATATCCTGCCGAAGCTTATTATGGAAGTGATTTGAGAAAATTGACTTTGAAATATGATAAAATGAATGCGGTTCCAGGACAAACATTCAAATATCTCAGTGGCAATTCACAATTGCTGGGCTTGATTTTGAAAAAAGCCACAGGGAAAACTGTTGCCGATTACGCTTCTGAAAAATTATGGATACCAATGGGATGTGAAAAACCTGCGTTCTGGTGTCTCGATCATAAAGATGGCGATGAAAAAGCATTTTGTTGCTTGAATTCAAATGCAAAAGATTTTGCGAGAATTGGAAAATTGTTTTTGGATAGTGGAAGATGGAATGGGAAACAACTTGTTCCTGAAACGTACGCCCTCGCATCGATTTTGCCTAGTGGAACAAAAAATGACGACGGAACACCAACGTTGGATTATGGTTATGCTTGGTGGATGATTCCCCAGTACAAAGGACATCACGTTTTTTATTGCCGAGGAATTCTTGGACAATACATTATCATGGTTCCTGATATGAATATGATTGTGGTACGTCTTGGTATTCGTCGTCCAAAAACACACGGCAGCGATGTGCCACGCGATGTGCATTATTATTTGGATGCGGCATTGGAAATGTATGGAAAGTAGGGTAGGAATTACGAATAGTTATGAAACCTACATTCGTACAATTCGTATTTCGTAGATTTGTAACGAATTCGTAATTCGTACAGCATTGAAAAAAGATATTGAACGTCCGGAAGTGGAAGACATTGCGATGGCAATTGTTTTGGAAGAAGTTGATGGAGAAAATATCTGGAATGTTTTTCTAATTAATCTTCATATTGTTCCCATCAAAAATGTGATCGTTTCATCACGCGGTTATGGAGAAATAAATGGTGAGATGAAAAGAACGTCAACACTCCGACATTTTTTTGAAGAGATCCCCGATTTGGAATTTACACGAGTGGAACCCATCATGGAAAACACTTTTGGCTTGACCAATGAATTTTGGGTGAGCTTTTACATTGACGGAAAAATTTACGACAAACAATATATCTTCTTGCCCGAAACCATCAACGAAAAAAACTTTACAAAGATTCCGCTGTTAAATGTGGAAGGTGTAATGATAAGGTAGGGTTTTCAATTGGGTAGTTGCCAATTGCCAATTGAATTCTCTATATAAATTAACAAATTGGTAAGTAATAAAATGAAAATTTTTCCATGTACAACTCACTTCAATTAGAAAACATTCTTTTCCTCGATATCGAAACGGTTCCTGCATTTCCAACGTATTCGGACGTTCCGGATGAATGGAAAAAATTGTGGGATAGAAAAGCCATTGTCATTGGGAAAAGTGAAGATGATACACCCGAATCACTTTATAACCGTGCAGGAATTTATGCAGAGTTTGGAAAAATCATTTGTATTTCTGTAGGCTATTTGAAACGCGTTGAAGGCAAAGAACAATTTCGAATCAAATCATTTTATGGTGATGATGAAAAAACACTGCTCATCAATTTTGGAGAATTGTTGAACAAACATTTTTCACGTCCTGAACATCGTCTGTGCGGACACAACGCAAAAGAATTTGATTTCCCGTGGATCGCAAGACGAATGGTAATTCATGGAATAAATCTCCCTGCATTGCTTGACACTTCTGGGAAAAAACCTTGGGAAACCACACATCTCGACACTATGGAAATGTGGAAGTTTGGCGATTATAAAAATCACACCTCCTTGAATTTGTTAGCTGCACTTTTTGGAATTCCAACTCCGAAAGATGATATCGATGGAAGTCAAGTGCACAAGGTGTATTACGAAGAAAAAAATCTGGAAAGGATTGTTACCTATTGTCAAAAAGATGTTTTGACAGTTGTACAATTGCTAAAAAAATATCGTGGTGAGAATTTGATATCAGACGATAGCGTTGTTATTCAATAAATGGATGATTTATTATTGGAGGTGATTGGAATCGGAATGGGAAATTCTGATCGTTTTTTGTTTTTTGCCTAATTTTGTAGCCGAGAATTTTGAACATTCAGAGTCTAGAGCAAATTGCAATATTACTTTTTAGATGGTGTTGGAATAGGATGATATTGACTGATGTGTTTTTGGCACTATCCATTTTTTGGAAATAGTTCAGTTCTGTGTCAAATGAGAAAGGTGTAGTTCCAGCTTAATTTAACTGTACGGCACCTGTTTTTCAAAAAAACTTTGTTTCAATTTATTTTACACAAGCGTAACAGAAATAGAGATTTTAGTAATAACAAGGAAGTATCTTTGCTCGCTTTTAAAATGTACAATAAAAAAACAAGCATCTCGAGCTATAGATGTCTGTGAGAAGGAATTTCATTTTTCGCTAATAACAATACCAAATAACCAATGCAACTTTCAATAAAAAAGCCAAGTTTGTTTTCCGTAGTTTCCCTTTTGGTTGTAAGCTGTTTACTTGTCGGTGGCAATGTGCAAGCTCAATTTACTACTGGAAATGTTGTCGTATTACAAGTTGGAAATGGAATACAAGTATTAACTAATACGGGAAACAGTTTGTTTCTTAAGGAGTTCACCCCAGCAGGAGGAACTGGATTTTCTGTATCAATACCAGATGTTGGAATTAATGCATGTATTTCTAGTGGGGCTGCAACTTCAGAAGATCAAATCAGTCGTTCAACGGATGGAAGTTCAATACTTATTCCTGGATACAACGCCAGTCTTCCTTATGCATCCTCTTTACCAGCTACAACATCATTGGCAGTTCCTAGGATTATAGGCAAAGTAAATGGTTGCGGCACTTATTCCATAGCCTCCTCTTCATCAACATTTTTTAATGCGAGTAATATTCGTGGTGCCGCTGGAAACGGATCAACGAATTTTTGGGCCTGTGGTGCAAATACGGGATTGTGTTATTTGGGAACAGGTGTTCCTTCAAACGTTAGTAATACTGTAACCAATGAACGTGTGGTTCAAATTTATAATGGAAACTTAATGTTTTCTACAGGTTCTGGAACTCCAGGAGTTTATCAGATTTCAGGACAACCAACCTCAGGACCAAACGTTGCGTCGGCTGTTGTTACGAATGTCGGTGGAAGTCCATATGGTTTTGCGATTGATCAAAGCAGTACGACAATTTATATGGCAGATGATAGAGCCTTCACATCAACTGGAGTTGCACAAGGAGGAATTGAAAAGTATTCTTGGAATGGCACAGCTTGGATTTTTCAATATACATTACAATGTGGTGTAGGCACAATTGGCGCTAGAGGTTTAACTGTTGATTTTAGTGGTGCGAATCCAATTATTTATGCAACAACAGCAGAAGCAACAGTAAACAGACTAATAAAAATTGTGGATTTAAATGCCGCTTCAGGATCATCTGCTTTAGTTCTTTCAACGGCACCTGTGGCAACGGCTTATCGTAGTGTTGCATTTTCACCTATTGGCGCACCAACCTTTTCTTCCATTTCCAGTAATACTCCAATCTGTTCAGGTTCAACTTTAAATTTGAGTGTTAATGTAATTGGGTCTCCCGCCTTTTCTTATTCTTGGAGTGGACCAAATGGATTTACATCAACACAACAAAATCCAATTCTTTCCAACGCCACTTCTGCCGCTGCAGGAATTTATTCTGTAACCGTAACGAATGCTTGTGGAACAATAACTCAAAATACGTCTGTTGTCGTCAACCCTTCTCCAGTAGGATCGATTTTTTCCTCAACAAATATCTTGTGCCACGGGAACAGTACGGGTGGGGCAACAATTATTGCAACAGGAGGCACTCCCGCTTATTCTTATGCTTGGGTACCTTCTGGTGGAACAACGGCAACTGCCAGTGGTCTCGTTGCAGGAAATTATACTTGCACAATTACGGATGCAAATACCTGTGCAGCTACAGTAACAGTTGCAATTACCCAACCAACTGTATTGGGATTAAGTTTGGTAATGCAATCAGACGTGACGTGTAATGGTGGCAATAACGGCTCTGCATTTGTGACCGTTTCTGGTGGAACGCCAAGTTATTCCTATTCATGGTTGCCATCTGGTGGCACAGCAGCAACCGCAGTTGGGCTTACAGTTGGTAATTATACCTGTACCATAACCGACAACAACAGTTGTGTTATAACACAATCGTTTGTAATTGTTCAGCCAACTGCAATTACGGCAACCACTTCGCAAACCAATAACGTATGCTATGGTGGAAATGGAGGAAGCGCATCGGTAAATGCTGCTGGTGGCACACCTGGCTACACCTATTTATGGTCTCCTTCAGGTGGAACAAATGCTACCGCGAATTCACTTGCTGCCGGCAATTATACTTGTGCAATTACAGACGCGAATCTTTGTACGTTCAATCAAACTTTTACCATTACCCAACCTTCCGCAATAGCATCTATTAATTCACAGATAAATGTTTCCTGCAATGGAAACACAGATGGCTCTGCAACTGTAGTTGCATCAGGTGGAACACCAGGATATACTTATAACTGGTCTCCTTCGGGAGGAACAAGTGCCACAGCAAATTCTCTTTCACCGGGTAATTATTCTTGCACCATTACTGATCTTAACGGTTGTACGTCAACTCAAACTTTTTTGATCACACAACCAATTTCACTGTCGGCGACTTCTTCTCAAATCAATATTCTGTGCAATGGTGGAAATAATGGTTCCGCAACAGTTGTTGCAAATGGAGGGACTCCAACTTACACATATCTCTGGTCACCCTCAGGAGGAAATGCGGCAACAGCTACTGCGCTATCGGCAGGAAATTACACTTGCACCATAACAGATGCAAATGGTTGTTCTGCAACATCAACTTTTCTGATTACACAACCGACAACTTTAACTGCTATTTCTACACAAACTAATGTAAATTGTAATGGTGGAAATAATGGTTCTGCAACTGTTGTTGCGTCGGGAGGAGTTGCAGGTTATTCCTATTTGTGGTCACCATCTGGTGGAACAAGCGCAACAGCGTCATCACTATCGGCTGGAAATTATTTTTGCACTGTTACAGATGCCAATGGATGTACTTTTAGTGCATCTGTTACTATTACGCAGCCCGTAGTTCTGTCATTGTTGTCTTCCCAAGTAAATGTTGCTTGTAATGGAGGAAGCAGCGGTTCTGCAAGTGTTATTGTTACAGGTGGCACTCCGACATATACTTATGCTTGGTTACCAACAGGTGGGACAAATGCAACGGCAACGTTGCTTACCTCTGGAAATTACACTTGTGCCATTACAGACGCCAACGGTTGTCAAATAACACAAAGTTTTATTATTACACAACCTTCAGCACTTTCTGTCCTACCTACACAAGTGAATGTTTTGTGTAATACAGGTAACAGCGGTTCGGCTAGTGTTTTGGTAAGTGGAGGAACACCTTCCTATACCTACTCATGGGCACCATCAGGAGGAACAGGAGCGACCGCGACTTCATTGGCAGTTGGGAGTTATACTTGCACCATTACCGATGCAAATTCTTGTTCTTTAAATCAAAGTTTTGTCATAACACAACCCTCCACCCTTGCCAATACAGCATCACAAACAGATGTGTTGTGTAATGGAGGAAATACCGGTTCTGCAACTGTGGTGGTAAGTGGAGGTAATCCTGGGTATTCCTATTCCTGGTCACCTACTGGAGGAAACGCATCAAACGCAACTTCACTAACAACTGGAATTTATAGTTGTGTTATAACAGATGCGAATGGTTGTTCGTTGACACAAACATTTAGTATTACTGAACCAAATTTATTGACAGCGACCTCTTCACAATCGAATGTTTCATGCAATGGAAATGGGAATGGCTCAGCTACCGTAATTACAAATGGAGGAACACCTGCATATTCCTATGCTTGGGCCCCTTCTGGAGGAAATGCAGCAACAGCATCATCCCTCACTCCTGGAAATTATTCTTGTACCATCACAGATGCCAATGGTTGTATTACAACACAATCAATTACAATTACCGAACCTTCTGTATTAGCGGCAACAAGCTCACAAACCAACATTTTGTGTTATGGGGGAAATACCGGCGCTGCAATTGTTATTGCTACTGGAGGAACGGCTAGTTATTCCTACTCTTGGACCCCATCAGGAGGAAATGCAGCAACCGCAAGCTCACTTACCGCTGGAAATTATTCTTGTACGATCACCGATGCAAACGGTTGTTCAATTACAGCATCCGTTAATATAGTGCAGCCAACTGTTATTTCGGTAACGTCTACTCAAACAGACATTTTGTGCAATGGTGGTAATAATGGAATGGCAACAGTGAACGCATCAGGTGGAACGCCAACTTATACATATGTATGGTCACCATCAGGTGGAACGAGTGCAAGCGCGTCCTCGCTTGTTGCAGGAAATTACTCTTGCATTATCACCGATGCAAACGGGTGTACATTGACACCCACTTTTACAATTACCCAACCAACACAAATTTCGTTGACAGTAACCTCTTCTCCTGCGTGCGGATTGAATAATGGAAATGCAGTTGCAATTGCAAACGGAGGAACGGCGCCGTTGACGTTTAGTTGGAATCCTGCAGCGGGAAATTCCTCCACAATTAGTGGACTTTCGGCGGGAAATTATTCTTGCACTATTACGGATGCAAATGGTTGTGTACAATCTTCTAGTGTAATAGTTCTAACAAATGCTAATCCAATTGCAGGAATCAGTACAGACATCTCCATTCAAATTGGAAGCAACACAACACTTTCAGCAACAGGAGGAACAACATACGATTGGAATCCTTCAACAGGTTTGAATTGTACCAATTGCACGAATCCTGTTGCGGCACCAGTTCAAACGACCATGTATTGTGTTATCGTATCAGATGCAAATTTATGCTCCGACACCGCTTGTGTGACTGTAACTGTTGACGAAACATGTCCTGAGCTTTTTGTTCCAAATGTATTTTCGCCAAATGGAGATAATGAAAATGATCTGTTGTGTATTTATGGAAAACAATGTGTCAAGACAATTCACTTTTCCATTTTTGATAGATGGGGAGAAAAGGTTTTTGAAACCGAGAATCCAAATGATTGTTGGGATGGAACATATAAAGGGAAGACACTTGACTCTGCTGTGTTTGTCTATTTTCTAGAAGGTATGGGCTTTGATGGAAAACAGATTTCTAAAAAAGGAAACATTACATTATTACGATAAAAATGAAAGACAAGAAAACAGTTTCTGCCAAAATAAATAGCAAATTATTTGTTGTTGCGATTTTTCTTTTTTGTTTTGTTACGCAACGCGCGTTAGCGCAAGACATCCATTTTTCGCAATTTGATTTTTCGCCTTTGACATTAAATCCTGCGACTGCAGGCGCTCAACACGCTATGCAAGCTATTTTTAATTACAAAGATCAATGGCAAAGTGTGGCCACGCCGTATAAAACAATTGCGTTTTCGTATGACATGAGGTTCAGAACAAAAAAAACTTCAAAGAAAGGTTTTGCTGCTGCGGGAATAAATTTTTTCAGTGATAAAGCAGGCGATGCAAAAATTGGGACTTCACAAGGAAATTTGACAGGCGCTTATCATGTTGTTTTGAATTCCTACAATACTGTTGGAGCCGGATTTCAAGTGGGATTTGCTCAACACAGTATGAACGCTGGTGCTCTTCAATGGGGAAATCAATACGATGTGTCCGCATTCAATCCAGGTCTCTTTTCTGGAGAAACCTCAAACATGTCGAATTCATTTTCATACGCAGACCTTAGTGGAGGAATATTTTGGAATTTTGATAACGCCATGGGATCTGACCCAGTAATAAACAACCATGCATTTAAGGGAAATTTTGGTCTTGCATTTTTTCATGTCAATCAACCAGGATATTCATATTATGCTTCTTCAGATTCCAAACTTTATATGAAGACTGTTGTGCACGGCGGAATGTTATATGGAATTCCGAATTCTTGTTTTTCTTTGGTGCCTAGTTTTGTTTACACCAGACAAGGGCCGAGTCAAGAGATATTTGCTGGTGCACTTTTTCGTTATGCCACCTTACGTGATGACGCAAGGTATACTGGATTCAAAAGTGGTGCGGCAATTTCTGCAGGAATTTTTGTTCGTGCAAAAGATGCTGTTACAGCAACTGTTCTTTTAGAATATTCCAGTTATTCATTCGGTGTGAGTTATGACATTAACACATCAGGACTTCAAACGGCGAGTGCAAAAAAGGGAGGACTTGAACTTTCGTTGCGCTTTGCTTTCCCCAACCCTTTCAATCCGAAGATGTCTAGATCGATTTTTTATTAGTACTAGATTGGTGGAGTATGAATTAAGAAGCCGCACATTTTTTGTGCGGCTTTCATTTTTCACTTATCCGAAAGGTCTGCGAATTTTTTTTTGATTTTTTTTTGAGATGAATTTAGTAATTCTTAAATCTTTGAGTCTCTAATTTTCTTTTCAATAGCTGATGTAGAATAACCTTCCACAAATTCAATCGTCTTCACTTCACCACCATTCGCCCTTACCACATCAGATCCCACAATATATTTTTTGTTCTTCGGGTCTTTTTCATGTGCATCATAATCGGCACCTTTTACCAATACGTCCGGTTTCACAAATTGAATTAACTCCAAAGGAGTTGCCTCATCAAATAAAACCACAGCATCTACAAAATCCATCGCAGCAATTAGCATCGCGCGGGAATGTTCATCCTGCAATGGACGATTACTTCCCTTGTTCAACATTTTCACTGATGCATCGCTGTTCAATCCCAACACAAAAAAATCGCCGAAATCAGATGCTTTCGCTAAATAATCGACATGTCCTAAGTGAAGAATGTCGAAACAGCCATTCGTAAAAACAATTTTCCTTTTGAAAAAATGTTGGCGCCCCAATAAATGTTTGATCGATTCGCGCGTGTGAATTTTATTTTTCAGAAGATCGGGCGTGTTCATTTCTTGACGCGATTTAGGAGAGGTTTTATGGCAACAGCAATTCCGCAAAAAATAATTACCGTAATTACTTGTGCTCCCCAACTCAACCAAGAGAATGGTGCAGCAGCTGGTGTTGTTGATTCAAACATGCGAATGAGTAAAGTAGTGATGATGATTTGATATGCGCCCATTCCGCCGGGAGTGAAAATGACTCCGAATGTTCCGAACAATAAAAGTATCAAAGCCGTGTAGAGTGAAAGTCCTGATGTTTCCGGGAAACAGAAAAAACAAGTGTAAAGCGACAACAAATAACATGTCCAAATGAAAAGTGAATGGAAAATAAACCAACCAGGATTCGGAACACGCTTCACGGCCAATATACCATTCTTGAATCCTGTCAAAAACTTTCCAAGTTTGCCAGTAAAAAATTTCCCGATTTTTCTTCTGAAAAAAATAAGCACTCCTAAAAAAAGAACTACTGCAGAAATCAAAATTATCAAGGTCGTTGTATTCGCTGCAAGTGCGGTTATTTTCAATAATGCAGGATCCCAAATATATTGAACCCATAAAGTTTGCAATTGGGAAAATTGAAAAAGTAATACAAGCAGAAATACCAATAATAAACAGAGTGTATCAACAATTCTTTCAACGACTATGGTTCCAAACGCTTCACTAAATGGAACACCATCGCTTTCCAATAATAATCCGCCTCTCACAAATTCTCCAGAACGCGGCAATCCATAATTCGCGAGATAACCGATCATCACCGCATAAAAACGATTTCCCAATCCAACTTTTCTGCCCAATGGATGCAGTAATTGTTGCCAACGAATTGCGCGACTCAAATGTGCAAGCGCTCCAATGAAAATGGCAAGCACAAACCATTTGTAATTTGCCGTTTTTAATCCAATAAAAAATTGAGCTTTTTGATTTGCATCAAACCGACTGAATTGCCAATACATCAAACCAACACCAAGTCCGAAGAACAGGACAAATTGTAATAGTTGACGAAGTTTCGACTTTTTCAAGTCTTAGGATTTTAATTTATTGGTCTTTGATTCCGGAAAAACAACAGCTGGTTGAAACAACTTTGCTTCTTCCACTGTCATTCCCGCATAAGAAACAATAATCACTTCGTCATTCGGAGAGAATTTCAAAGCTGCAGGTCCGTTCAAACAAATCACGCCAGAATCACGAGCGCCTTTGATTACATAAGTAATAATGCGTTCACCATTTCTGTAATTAAATACATGAACCTGTTCGTTTTCGATCAAGTTCGCCGCATCCATTAAATTTTCATCAATGGTTACACTTCCGATGTAATTAAGATCGGCCTCTGTAACACGGACACGGTGAAGTTTTGATTTTAAAACTTGAATTGTCATAGCGGTGTCAAAGGTACTGAAAACTGCCAAAAATGAAAGCGGATAAATTGGCAATGCTAATGCTCAATTTGAAGTTCTTGTAGGTAGTTCAATTGGCAAACCTGCTTTCATTTTAAGAACTGATCCTTCCATTATGCAAATTTATTTTTCAGCATTGATGAGGTATTGCACTTGTTTACGATTCGAAATATTTCAAAGACAAAATAATTACCTATGTCGCAAATGACTTCGTGATTATTATACTTGGAATATTGACAATACAAATGTTGAAGTCTAGGGAAGCGAAATGAATTCGAATTTCCGATTGATTTTTTGGTGTTATTGATTTTAAATTTTAAAATGGTTTTTTAGAAATGGTTTGTGTTTTGGTGCTTTTGTGGCAATGTTTTTTTTGTGAAAAAGCCTAACTATTTAGATATCAATAACATAAATAACATTTCTATGTGAAAAATCATTCTTTCGCTGAAAACTCCACCAATAAATTGAAATCACACAAGCTGCAAAGCCACGAAACAAAAACAAGTGATCGCATAAACAGAATTTTAACGCATTTGAAAACAAACCAATTGGAAATCGGCAATTATACAATTGGCAATTCCCCCAATGAAAAATTGGCACAAAACAAAAAAAGCCTCTCATAAATGAGAAGCTTTTCTGTTGACCGACCAGGGCTCGAACCTGGACTCTTTTGGACCAAAACCAAACGTGTTGCCAGTTACACCATCGGTCAATTTCCACCACCTATTTATTCAGCGGGGTCGCAAATGTAGTTACAATATGTTTTTTCACAAAATTTAGATTCAACTTGGCCTAATTAACAGGAGATAAATACCCTAAATTCCTATCTTCGCCCGCATAATTGTTGAATCTTATCACAATTCCATGACATCCAGATACAAACTGCTAAATAACGTATTGGGCTTGATCATTTTCGTGATCGCCTCCATCGTTTTCATTTCCACAATCGAACCTACAGCCTCCTTCTGGGATTGTGGGGAATATATCGCTTGTAGCTTCAAACTCGAAGTTGGTCACCCTCCCGGTGCGCCATTTTTCCTTCTCATAGGTCGCCTTTTCTCTCTTTTCGCTAGCGATACAAAATATGTGGCTGCGGCAGTGAATACCATGTCGGCCGTTGCTAGTGCGGGTACAATTATGTTCATGTATTTTTCCATCACACTTCTTGGCAGAAAATTAATTACAGCCATGAAGCAAGAATTGACAGATGGCCGCATGTATGCAATTCTTGGTAGCGGATTTGTTGGGGCAATGGCTTATTGTTTTTGCGATTCGTTCTGGTTCTCAGCTGTTGAGGGTGAGGTTTATGCGATGTCGTCTTTCTTTACGGCACTTGTGTTCTGGGGAATCTTGAAATGGGATGCTGATGATAGTCCGCGTGCCGACAAATGGATTGTGTTCATCGCTTATATGATGGGACTTTCTGTTGGAGTCCACTTATTGAACTTACTTACCATTCCTTCCATCGTATTTATTATTTATTTCAAAAAATTCAAAGAGCCAAACCGTAAAGGATTAATCATTGCGATGCTTTGTGCTGTTGGTTTGCTTGGTGTTATTCAGAATGGAATTATCCCTGGTGTCGTTTCTGCTGCTGCGAATTTTGAATTGTTTTTCGTGAATACAGTTGGACTTCCATTCAATGCCGGAACAATTATTTATTTCCTTCTGTTAATTGGAATGATCGTTTCAGGTTTGATGTACACAACGAAAGGCGGACAAAAACTTTTCAAAATTTTCTTGGGAATAACAGGAACGTTTTTCTTCTTCACTTTAGTTGGTGCAGCGATCTACGGAAAAATTTTATTGCCATTCTTAACTGTGGTAGGTGTAGGTTTCTTAATTTATAAATACCGCGATCATCGTGTTATCCTCAATACAGTCATTCTTTGTTTCACTGTATTGCTCATTGGTTATTCCAGTTTCTTCGTTCTTGTTATTCGTTCCAAAGCGAATACACCAATGGATGAAAACAATCCAGAGAACGCGATCAGTCTTCTTGCTTATTTGAATCGTGAACAATATGGTGATTGGCCAATTGCATACGGTCCTTATTACAATGCGCCACTCGATGCAGAAAATACTGCTGATGATGGAAATCCTGTTTATGCACAGGATGCAAAAAATGGCAACTATGGAATAATTGATTCCCGTAAACAAACCGTTTACAATTATGCTCCAGAAATGTCGACAGTTTTCCCTCGTATGTGGGAATCACAACAGCGATCGCATGTGAAAGAATATGAAAACTGGAGTGACTTCGCTAATAATCACACAACCGTTGAAGTACGGGATCGCCAAACGGGCGAAATGAAAAAATACAAGAAGCCTACGTTTGGTGCGAATCTCCGATATTTTGCACGGTACCAATTGAATTGGATGTACATGCGTTATTTCCTTTGGAATTTTGCTGGAAAACAAAATGACATTCAAGGTCACGGAAATCTTACCGATGGAAATTGGCAAAGCGGATTGAATAAAAATAAAGTGGACAAGGTTCAAATGCCAAGTCGAATGCGTAACAATTATGCTAACAATAATTATTTTATGCTTCCGCTTATACTTGGTTTGCTTGGACTCTGGTTCCACTTCAAACAGGATTGGAAAAGCGCTTTGGTGGTTACACTGATGTTCATGTTTACGGGTCTGGCCATTGTGGTTTACCTGAATCAATATCCTTTGCAACCGCGTGAACGTGACTATGCGTATGCGGGGTCATTCTATGCATTTGCATTCTGGATTGGATTCGGAGTTTATGGACTTTACGACTTAATAGTGAAATATGTGAAACTCAAAGAAGTGACCGCGGCCGGTTTGGCTGTAGTCATGAGTGGAGTTGTTCCTTTCATGATGGGATCGCAAGGTTGGGATGATCATGATCGTTCGCACCGTTTCACCGCTCGCGATTTTGCAAAAAATTATTTATCGACTTGTGACAAAAACGCGATTCTGTTTACCAATGGCGATAATGACACTTTCCCTTTATGGTACGTGCAAGAAGTTGAAGGTTATAGAACCGACATGCGCGTATTGAATTTATCACTCTTGAATACGGATTGGTATATCGAACAAGCTTCTCGTAAAGCTTACGAATCAGATCGCGTTCCTTTCTCTCTTCCAACTTATCGCACACGTCAAGGATCTTGCGATCAGGTTTTCTTTGATCAGACTTTGTTTGATAAAAATAAACCGAAGGAAGGAAAACCCATGAGCGCTCGCGAACTTGTTGATTTGATCAAGAATGAAAACAAGGATGCAATGGAAGTTCAATATCGCCCAGATGATAACGGCGAAAGTTTCCCTGACACTGTTTTTGTTCTTCCTACAAACAGAGTTTACATTCCAGTTGACAAAGCGCTTGTAAAAGCAAACGGAACTGTTCCTGCAAATACACCTGACAGTTTAATTTTGGATCGTGTTGAATGGACCATCAACAAACAATATTTGTTGAAAGCTGATTTGATGATTCTTGATTTGCTTGCAACTAATAATTGGAAACGCCCTGTGTATTTTGCGGTGACTGCTGGTAACGACAGTTATCTCAATCTTGAAGGATTCTTCCAATTAGAAGGACTTGCTTATCATCTTGTTCCTATGGTTGCAAATCGTCAAAGCTTCAATGGAAATGTACTTTGCAATACTCAACTCATGTACAATAAAATGATGGGTGTTGCTGGATCAAAAGAATTCCCTGGATTTGCATGGGGTGGATTGGAAGATAAATCCAAAAAGATTTACATGGATGAAAATAATCTTCGCTTCACTACCAATCAGCGTTTGCAAATGATTACGCTTGCAAACTTCCTGAATGATGATGGCAAACACGAACAGGCTATCAAGGTGCTCGATCGTTGTTTGGAAGTGATGCCACAAGAACATGTTCCTTATGAACCATTGATGGCATACATGGTAAGTTCCTACTATGTCGCGAATGGAAATGATAAAGCGAACAAACTTTCGAAAATACTTTTTGATCAGTGTGAAGAAGAATATAAATTCTACAGCGCACTTACCATGAAAGCAAGTGCTACAGAATCATATGATAGTGATTCTGGAAACATTCAACGCGCGTTGCAAATGTTGCAGGCTTCAGCAAAACAATACGGACAAAAAGATATTGCCGATTCTTATGCAGCTCGATTGAGAGCAATGGGAATTCCAACTGAAGAGGAACAACAGAATAGTCAGCGTGGCCAACAACAAGGTCAAGGACCAACGCAACACCAAATCGATTCGTTCATGCAAGCTATGCAGAGAGATTCTGCAAAAGCAGGCGCATCTGCTACGAAATCAGGAAAATAAAATATGCGAGCGCTTGTTCGTCCGCCCTATTTGTTCAGGAAATTATTTCCTGGTGCATTGTGGAGAATGAACAAGTCAGAAAAAAAAATCTATCTCACATTTGATGACGGACCAGTGCCCGGGGTAACTCCTGAGGCACTTTCTGTTTTACAGCAGTTCAATGTGAAAGCAACTTTTTTCTGCGTTGGAAATAATGTGCAGAAGCATCCAGAAATTTTCAAACAAATCATTTCCGAAGGACACGCAGTTGGCAATCACACGTTCGGTCATGCGGATGGATGGAATACAACAACAAAAAATTATTTGAAGGAAGTGCAACTGTGTTCAGAACAATTTTCCTCCAACATTTTCCGTCCGCCCTATGGAAGAATGCGCAAACCTCAGCGGAAACAAATACAGCGGAAATATAAAATTGTATTGTGGGATGTTTTGACTTACGATTTTGACAAGGAATGGAGTGGAGAAAATTGTTTGCAAACTGCATTGAAATATTCCCGAGAAGGATCAATTGTGGTTTTTCATGATAGCGAAAAAGCGAAAGACCGAATGTTGTTTGCACTTCCGAAATTTATTGAAGAAATGCAGGGAAGAGGATTTGAGTTTGGGCTATTGGCCTGAAAACATTTTGTACCTTACTTTCTCAATACAATTTCCATGAAACAAAAATTACTTTTCATTTCAATTCTCTTTTTTCTTTTTGCAGAAAAAAGTTTTTCCCAAACCTGTCAGGATGTAAGTGTTGAACTGAGTGCTGTCGTGCAAAATTCGCCAGCTCGAATCACACTTAATTGGGTTGCCAATGCTACAGCCACACAACACAAGATTTATAGAAAATTAAAAACCTCCGGCGCTTGGGGAGTTGCGGTGGCAACATTAGCAGGAACCGCTACGCAATACATTGATTCAACTGTTGCTGTTGGAATTTCCTATGAATATAAAGTCTATCGAGTGGGACCTAATTTTTTCGGTTATGGATATATCAATTCTGGAATTGCAATTGCTCCAACGGAAAATCGTGGTGTTTTGATTCTTGTTGTTGATAGCACTTTTGTTTCTACACTCGCCGTTAAAATAAAAAGATTGCAAAATGATTTGGAAGGTGATGGTTGGAAAATAATTACGCATTACGTTTCACCTACCGATTCAGTCACACATGTGAAAGCGATGATTTTTGCGGATTACAATCTTGATCCTGCCAATACGCAAGCGGTTTTTTTATTGGGACATGTTCCCGTTCCGTACAGCGGAGATATAAATCCTGATGGACATCCTGATCATTTAGGTGCGTGGCCTGCCGATAGTTATTACGCGGATATGGATGGACTCTGGTTGGATGTTTCCATTAATGATGTGGTGGCGGGTGATCCACGCAATCGAAATATTCCCGGTGATGGAAAATTTGATGAGAGCGTAATACCAAGTAATCTCGAATTGCAAATTGGAAGAGTTGATTTTTCAAACATGCCCGCTTTTTCATTGACGGAAGAACAATTGCTCGGAAATTATTTGGACAAGGATCACGATTACAGAAATAAAATTTTCACGGCAGTGCATCGCGCTGTAATTGATGATGGTTTTGGATATTTTTCAGGTGAAGCTTTTGCAGCAAGCGGCTATAAAAACTTCGGGCCTTTGGTTGGAACAAGTAACGTTACTGCGAATGATTATTTCACCGCCATGAATGGCAATAGTTATTTGTGGTCGTATGGATGTGGTGGTGGAACATTTACAAGTGCGGGTGGAATTGGACAGACTTCTGATTTTGCAAGTTCCAATTTGCAAGGTGTTTTTTCCATGTTGTTCGGAAGTTATTTCGGCGATTGGGATTCTCAGAATGATTTTTTACGCGCACCACTTTGTTCCGGTACAACACTCACAGATGTTTGGAGTGGAAGACCGCATTGGCAATTTCACCATATGGCAATGGGAGAAAACATTGGTTATGATGTGCGTGTTTCTCAAAATAATTCCTCGCTTTATTATTACAATTACGGAGGACGATTTGTACACGTTGCATTAATGGGTGATCCAACTTTGAGAAATGATATCATTGCTCCAGTTTCAAATGTGGTTGCAACAACGGTGGGAACAAATTGCAACATCACATGGACAGCTTCGACTGATACGGTTCTTGGCTATTACGTTTACATGAAGAACGACACGATGACCAATTATGTTCGTGTTTCCCCAAGCACCATCATTGGAAATTCTTTTACTGATCCATGCTTGTTGTATCCTGGAATTTATACTTACATGGTTCGTGCAATTCTTTTGCAACAATCTCCGAGCGGAACGTATTGGAATTTGAGTGAAGGGATTTCAGATACAGCAATGAATACAAATAATCTTGCCGTCCACGCAATTGCTTCCAATTCCATTGTGAATAATGTGGTGACATTTACCAACACTTCCTCCAATGCGACAAATTACCAATGGAATTTCGGTGATGCGAATACCAGCACTTCACAAAATCCTTCACACACGTATGGAGGCATTGGCAATTTTACCGTAACACTCATTGCAAGTAATTCATGTGATGCAGATACGCTTGTGATGCTTGTTTCCATTATTTCAGGAATTGATGCAGCGAATAATGCCGGTGGAATTTTGGTTTACCCGAATCCTTCTGAAGGAAAGTTTTTTGTTTCGTTGCCCAATACTGTCAATGTGAATGCGGAAATGAAAATCTATAATCTCTCAGGAGAATTGTTGTTGGATCAAAAAAACGCAAGTGGCAATTCTGAAATTGATTTATCAGATTTTCCGAATGGTGTTTACTTTTTGATGATTGAAACGGAGAAGGGAATACTTAGGGAAAAAATTATGGTGCAGAAATAAGTTTGGAGTTTTTGAAGGAAAGAGCAAGGAAATTTATTTTCTTGCTCTTTTTCGTTTAAATTAAAACTCAAACTTTCTCCAGCAACACCCAATGAAGAACCTTATTTTATCTAACTTGTAATGAATTAAAAACAGAACTTATAATGTTCAGGAAATCATTTTGTTTCTTCTTCTTCTTCTTCTTCATTTTAGGATTTGGTTCTGTTTTGTTTTCTCAAAACCTTGTCATTAACCCTGGATTTGAAGAGCACGATACATTTGTAACAAATATTTCCGTAACAGATAGTTTTGCCAATCACAATATAAAAGGATGGTATGTTCCTACCAATTCTTCCATTCATTTTTATGATACGACGGAAAATTTTGATCCGATTAGGTTTCTTGAACCAACCAAACCCTGCTCAGGAGATTCATATGTTCAAGGGGCTTTGTATTGGGATGGAGGTGAGAGGATGTATATTGGAGGTGAGTTTTCAAAACCACTTGAATTAGGTAAACGATATAAATTTTCAATGCATATGGCACTCGGTTTTCATAGTACGTATGCGGTTGATACAGTAGGTGTTTTCTTCAATAAGAGTAAGGTTTCGCAGAATACCAATAATGTAATGACCTACATAATACCTCAGTTGCAAATTGGCATAAAGAATGCGTTTGTGGAAAAGTGTAAATGGGTTGAAATTTCAGGATACTATACGGCAATTGGTGGTGAGAAATATTTTATTGTTGGGAATTTTAAAAAGCAGCCACCGGTTAAAAAAAACGTAAGCCATACACTTGGCTCATCCTACTTATTTGACGATTTTTCAATGATCATTTCGAATGACAAGGAATCTCCTGCCATCGCTCCAGGGAAAAAAATAGTCAAAGACAATATTCATTTCAAAACAGGTGATTCCACTTTGAGTGCTGATTCTTATCCTGCCTTGGATGAAATAATTTCAGAATTAAAAAAGCAACCCAACCTAAAAGTTGAAATTGACGGTCACACAGATAATACCGGAACTCCAGAAGCGAATCAAAAACTTTCGGAGGCACGCGCACGCGCTGTTGCAAATTACTTTATTTCAAAGGGAATAATTCCCAAGCGAATAAAAACAAAAGGTTATGGTTCATCAAAACCAATCAGTAATGATCCTGCGAAAAACAGAAGAGTGGAATTTGTTTTTTATTGAGTTATGTGTGGTGAATGAAAGTAAATATCGAATATCCAATGTAAAATATCGAATATCGAATTTTCAAATCATTAATTGCCAATTTATACCACTTGCCAATATAATATAGACCAATATTCAATCTCATTTTCTCTGATTCCAAATCAATTTATTGGTGTGCACCTAACAGGTCGCGCCTACAGCGCTTTAATTATTTTTTGCATTTTTTATTACAAACGGGGCGCTCCTCTGGAGCTGAAAATTTTCTCAATTCATGATCAGCGCCGTAGGAGCGGCCTGTTTCATGTACTAGATAATTTCCTATTCCACGATTATTAAATTAGGCTATAAAGTTTCCTTAGAAAATGTTTGTAGGTTATGTAAACGCCAGACTACTATATATTGGCTAATGGTATTACAATTGTTTTTTGCGTGAGGGATAGCAGTGGAAAGCCCGAAGTGCGTTTGCATTTAGCGTTGACGGACTTGTAGCGGATAGCCCGACCTTTAGGGCACGCCCAGATTTTTAAAGAGGGACAGGCAAAAAAGGGGCAGGAGGCAGGCGAAAAATGAATATCGAATATCCAATGTAAAATATCGAATGTCGAATTTTCAAATCGTCAACTCAAACTTTCTCCGGCAACACCAAAGGCAAATCCTGATTTTTAATTCCACTCCAACCTTGTCTTACATTCACAATATTCGTGAAGCCTTTTGCTTTCAGAATAGTTGCTGCAATCATGGAACGGTATCCACCTCCGCAATGAATGTAATATGGTTTTTCCAATGAGAGCGTTGACAAATTCTTTGGATTGGAAAAACTGGTTAGGCAAAGAAGATTTGCGCCTTTCACATGCCCCGCTTCAAATTCTCCTGGGCGACGAACATCCAAAATTGTTCTTTCATTTTCTCTACTGCGAACTGCTTTTGCAAATTCGTCGGGATTGATGGACTGAATTGTTTCGGTTGGGAATCCCGCTTTTTCCCATGCTTCAATTCCACCTTCCAGAAAACCGACAACATTTTCAAATCCAACTCTAGCAAGCCGCAGGATGGATTCAATTTCTTTTCCAGGAGCGGCAACAACTAAAATCGGAACATTGATATCAATTAAAGTTCCAACCCAAACGGCAAAAGTTCCATCAAGACCAATGTTAATTGCGCCGGGAATAAATCCTGTTTCAAAATTATCGGCAATGCGCGTATCTAAAACAAGCGCACCATTTTCAATTGCTTGTTTCGCTTTTTCAGGAGAGAGTGGAATGCTGTTTCGTTCTAAAATATTTTCAATATTTTCATAACCCTTTTTATTGATCATCGCATCCTTGAAAAAATATTGTGGAGGCGCAGAAAGTCCATCAGTGACGGCAAGAATAAATTTCTCACGATCATTTTCCAACATCGCGTAATTTGTTTTTTTCTGTTCGCCAATGGTAGACCAGGTTTCCTTGCCAATGTTTTTTCCGCAAGAACTTCCAGGACCATGCGCAGGATAAACCATTACATCATCACCCAATTTTTTTAATTTGTTGTTCAAGGAATCATACAACATGGAAGCCAATGTTTCTTTCGACATTTTTCCATCCAACAAATCGGGACGGCCAACATCGCCAACAAAAAGGGTATCTCCTGTGAAGACAGAATGTTCTTTTTTATTTTCATCGAGCAATAAATAGCAAGTAGATTCAGGTGTGTGACCGGGTGTGTGCAAAACGCGCAAAGTAATTTTCCCCAATGAAAATTCCTCTCCATCAACAGCAGTGTGTGCTTCATAATTTGTTTCGGCAGTTGGACCAAAAACAATTGTAGCACCAGTAGCTTTTGCCAAATCGATATGACCGGAAACAAAATCGGCATGGAAGTGTGTTTCGAAAACGTATTTAATTTTCACTCCGCGTTCAGCAGCTTTTTTCAAATACGGTTCCGTTTCACGAAGAGGATCAATGACCGCAGCTTCGCCATCGGATTCAATCCAATAGGCCGCTTCGGCAAGACAATTTGTATAAAGTTGTTCAATGTACATGGCGGATTTTTTAAGAATGTTGATGATGAATTAAATATTCCTTTACTAAAATGAAAATTCCAATTATGAGAATAAACCAACCGAAGGCCGGTTTCAATTTGTTTCCAGAAATATAGCGTGAAAGCCAAAGACCAATTGCCATTCCAACAATAGAGAAGGCAGAGAATCTCAAAAGCAAAATCCAATCTGGATGGACGCTGTGAAATAAATCGCCACCAAAACCAATTGTGCAATTAATGAAGATCAAGCCCAAAGAAGTTCCGATTGCTTTTTTCATTGGGAGATTTGCAAGAATAACAAGTGTGGGAATAATTAAAAACCCACCACCCGCACCAAGCATTCCCACAATTGTTCCGACCATTAATCCTCCAAGAAGAATTAATACATAACGATAACGTTTTGTCTCAGGATAATCTCCTTGGCGAATAACTTTCAGAGGGCGAATCATGGAATAGGAAGCGGCAAGCATTAATACGGCAAATAAGATCATAATGAAAAGATCTTTGGATATTTCAGAACCGAAAATTGAAAATGTATTGGGAAACGAAGGGAGAATTTTTGCTCTTGTAAAATAGGTGGCGGATAGGGAAGGCACACCAAAAAACAACATGGTTTTCCAGCAGACAAAATTATTTTTCACATAATAGGACGCACCGAAAAAAGCGGTAAGGCCAACAATGAAAAGTGAATACGTAGTAGCCTCCGTTGTTGGAATGTGCAACAGGTAAACGAGCAAAGGAAGTGTGAGGATAGATCCTCCACCACCGATTAAACCAAGAAGTATGCCCATGATGATGGCGGCAGGATAGGCGAAGTATTCCATTATTTCGAATTGTAAAGATAAGCAGAAGACCTTATGATTTGTTGTAACAATTGTTCCATTATCTTAGCTATCAAATGGAATTAAGTTTTCCAAAAATATTCCCAGCATTACATACCGAACGTTTGCGCTTACGTTTGGTATCGGGAATTGATGCTCCAATAATTTTCCATTTATATGCTGATCCGCGTGTAATGTTACAACGAGGCGAGCCTGTTTTTGAAGAAATAAAACAAGCCGAAAAATTAATTTATTCTTGGCAAAAACTGTTCGCGGAGGGAAATGGGGTGCGATGGGGAATTGAGGAAAAGGAAAGCGGAAAATTAATTGGGTCTGTTGGATTCAAAAAAATAGTTCATCAGCATTTCCGAGCCGATATGGGTTATGAATTGAATCCTGAATTTTGGAATAAGGGCATTATGACGGAAGCCGTTAAAGCTGTAATTGAATTCGGATTCAATAAAATGAATTTACATTCCATCGAGGCGAATATCACTCCCGATCACATGGCTTCGAAACGTGTGCTTGAAAAATTAGGATTCCAAATGGAAGCCTATTACAAGGAAAATTATTTTTACAAAGGCTGGTGGGATTCTGCGATATGGTCGTTGAAAAAATAGGGTACGAATTACGAATCAAAAACGAATAGTTACGAATTGCATTTTCATTTTTCGTATTTATTCGCAAAAATTCGTAATTCGTACCCAATAATTTTAATCTACGAAAAGCTTTCTAGAAGTATGATTTCCGTTTTGTGTAAGGGTAACAACATAAATTCCTTTTGACAAAACAGACGTGTCAATGTGCTGACGCTGGTGTCCTGTTCCTGTTATTTCAATTTCAGAAACTGTTTTTCCAAGTTCATCGGTGACTGTCATTTTCATTGGGGAATTCTCATTATTGTCGAATTCCATCCAACAATCCACACTTGAAGGATTAGGATATAGTTGAACTTTTCCAAAAGTATTCCAGTTCAAAACAGCAATACCAACAGCAGAAGATTTCAAATAAAGATCATCGACTTTGAAAACACTTCCAACATTCGAAGCGTCCGATCCATTGTATCCTGATGCAAGAACAATCAACAAGGTGTCAGGTTGCATGAAACTTGAAAATGGCATCGAGAAAAATGTATAAACAGAAACTGGGGGCAATCCAAGAACTCCGCCTCCAACACCAACTGTATTTTGAGATGTTGAAAGGTAAATTGTTGCGCTGTCAATGCCAACTGGGATGTATTTATACCAACCGCAAAGTGTATCATTCAACAAAGTGTAAGGACGCCCACCTTGTGGACCTGATTGAGGAGGGAAAATTCCATTGGTGATGTAGGAAGGACTTACGTTAGGACCTCCATATGAAAAAGTATTCATCTCCACTGCGTAAGTTCCGGTGTGTGCATCATTAGTTTGATAAATCAAATCACCTGCAGTTCCCCAATTTTGTGGCGTGCTAGTGTTGATGGAAATCCAATTTTCAAAACTTCCGTTCATCATTGTAGGTTGACTAGAAACTCCAGTGAAAGTGAGATTATCAAGTTGCAACATGCTGCCTGGAATTCCACGGTTGACAAACGCATTGCTTGATGCCGCCCCAACGATTATGCTATCGGGAGTTGCAAGTGCAGGAATTGTTAAAGTGAGTGTAAATGGTACATAAGCGGAAGAATGATTACCAGTGAATATTGCGAAATCCTGACTAACCGCAATTCCTCCTTGTTTAAAAACGATAAAAACGAAAGCAGTGTCACCCGCCATGACGTTGCATTTGTAATAGCCCGTTAGCGTAATTGGATGTTGTGAATAAGGAATTCCTCCAGCAAGTGAATTTGGATCTCCATTGAGAAAATATCCAAACATTGTATCAACGCCATTGGTAACCGTGTTTAATTGAATGGCTAATGTTCCTTGTTGTGGATCTGTAACTTTCAACGCATTTTGCGGAAGGCCAGCTTGAAGTGCCTGTTGATTGGAAGTTTGTGGATAATACAATGGATTGTCAATTGAAGAAGCGTTCCAGAATTCAAATCCACTGTTCGGAATTGTTTGAGCGCTCATTGCCATTGCAACAAACAGACTAATGGTAAAAAGTAATTTATGTTTCATGTAGGTTATTTTTTTTTTACAAAAGTAATTCTTTACCGATTGTATTGAATGATAAGTTGGTTTTATGTCTCCTAAATCACTTTTTTACCTAATTTTTAGTGCCGTTAAAGATTGTTAACCCATGATTCATTCGGCTTTAGGAGGGTTGTTGATTGTTAATTTTGTTAGGAATGAAAATAGTATCGCCAAAACTGATTACGTTTCTTGCAGGTGCCGCCTTGATGGGGCTTTGCGTGATTCAGTATTATTGGATCAGCGGAGCGATAGATCAGAAGCGTGAACATTTCGCGCAGGATGTGCGGGAGGCTTTGGTGCAGGTTTCAAAAAAATATAGTCATAATCAAATGGGTTTACGTTTGCGTCGTCAACTCAGTTATCGCCGGCAAAGTTTTGTGACCAATCCTTATATGGCACAATCGGGAAGAGTGAATGTGTATGAAGAATTTGTTTCTGATTCTGCAGGAAAACGCAACACGAGTTCAAGAACAAAATCATATCCAGGAGATACACTTGGGCGCGAATTTAATGCCAACGTTTCGGCAAATCTCATTTCTGCGAATGCACATCGGCCATCCAATATTTCGTCACCGAATGATTTGAATGCCACAGCAGGAATGTTCAACAATCTTTTTGATGAAGTGGTTCACATTAATGTTTACAATGATTACTCGAATTACATTGACACTTCATTAGTTGATTCTTTGTTGCGAAATGAATTTGTGAGTCGTGGGATCAATACGCATTATGTTTATGCTATTCTTAATTCCCCTCCTTGTACTTTCGATTGCAAACGTTCAACTGGAAATTCAATAAAAGACAGTTTGCTTACAAGTCACTATCGCGTTAATCTTACTGCGGAAAGTTTGTTTGCCCAGCCGAAAATGTTGTCAATTTATTTCCCAAATGAAAGAGGATTTATTTTAAAATCGATGTGGATCATGCTGATCATCTCTGCATTTTTCATTCTGTTTATCATTTGGCTTTTTTATTATTCCATCTCCACCATTTTTCGACAGAAACATCTTTCAGAAATCAAAAACGATTTTATCAGCAATATGACGCATGAGCTGAAGACGCCAATTTCAACCATTTCTCTTGCTTGCGAAGTGTTGGGGGATGAGGATATTTCCAAAACGAAAGAACGGACTGATCGTTATCTCACCATGATCAAGGAAGAAAATAAGCGATTGGGAATATTGGTGGAAAATGTTTTGCAAACGGCACTTCTCGACAAAGGCAATTTCAAACTCAAACCGATCAACATTGATTTGCACGATATCATTCTTCAGGCTATTGGAAGTGTGCAGTTGGCAATTGACAAAAAGGAAGGAGAAATTTCTGCTGAACTTAAAGCGGACAAGCACGAAATTTATGCCGATCATACACATATTCAAAATATTATTTACAACTTGCTTGATAACGCGATTAAATACACACCAGTAAAACCGAGTATTAAAATCTACACCCAGGACCTTGCCAATGGAATTGAGTTCTGTGTACAGGATAATGGAATCGGAATCGCACGCGAAAATCAGAAAAAGATTTTCGAAAAACTTTACCGCGTTCCCACCGGTAATATTCACGATGTAAAAGGCTTTGGACTCGGATTGAGTTATGTAAAAGCAATTGTGGAAAAACACGGTGGTGAAGTGTGGGTAGAAAGTGAACCGGGACATGGAAGTAATTTTCATGTGCGGTTGCCATACATCTTGAATGAAAAACCATTGTCATGAGTACAGAAACAAAAGCCAAAATTCTCCTCGCTGAGGACGATCCGAATCTCGGAAAACTTCTGCAGGAATATCTCGACGCGAAGGGATATGCAACCGTTCTCGCGACAAACGGAAAAGAAGGATTTGATCAGTTCCGAAAAGGAACTTTTGATCTCTGTCTGCTCGATGTGATGATGCCCGTTAAAGACGGTTACACACTCGCGAAAGAAATCCGAACCATCAACAAGGACATTCCTGTTGTATTTCTCACCGCGAAGTCGATGAAGGAAGATACAATTGAGGGATTCAATGCTGGTGCCGATGATTATATTACCAAACCATTCAGCATGGAAGAATTGCTGTTGCGTTTAAAGGCAATTCTCCGAAGAACAAAAGGTGGCGCGCTCAACATGGAGCAAACTCTTTTTACGATCGGCGATTACAAATACGATTATACAAGACAAATGTTGGAATTCGGCAATAAGCCGCAGAAACTTACTTCGAAAGAAGCGGATCTTTTGCGTTTGCTGGCGCTTCATAAAAACGAAGTACTTGATCGTTCATTCGCATTGAATACAATTTGGGGTGACGACAGTTATTTCAATTCACGCAGTATGGATGTATATATCGCGAAGCTTAGAAAATATTTGAAGGATGATCCAACCGTAGAAATCATGAATATTCACGGAAGAGGATTCCGTTTGATTGCAAAATAACCTCACCCCTTTACGGAGTTTGTAATTGTGAGAAACATTTCAGAATCCCCCTCTCCGAAGGAGAGGGGCGAGAACGTTCTCGGTATTCAAAAATATTTCGAGTATGTGTTTTTTGAAATTGAAATTTCTGAACAAACTAATATTAATTGCTTCTCCTTCATCTGAGGTCTCACTCACCCCTCTCCTTCGGAGAGGGGAATTCTCCAAAGTTTCTGCTTAAAACAAACTCACAAAAGGGGTGAGGTTACTTATTGGTAATCACCAACTTTTCTATTTTGGTTCCAGCATCAGAAAGAATGCGAATGAAATAAATTCCAGATTTCAGTCCAGTAAAAATTTCGTCTCCATTTTTTGAAGATGAAGTATAACAGTTCCTTCCTGTTTCATCAAAGATCTCCAATTGAACTGCAGTAGTCTGATTCGTTTTTAAAGTGAAAGCTCCATTGCCAGGATTTGGAAAAATGGAAACAAAATTAGTCGACTGCTGCTCATTTATTCCCACACATGGAAGAACGGTAATGGTGACTGGTGCAAAGGGAATAGGAGCACAAGTAGCTGAATAAGCCCAAAAACCAGTGAATGTTGTTGTTTGACTTATGTTGCATGAAAAAGTGCCATTGGATGCGGAAGGATCACAATTTGGATTATCGGACATGAAAACCTGATATAAAATATTGATCTGACCCATAGGTACAGTAATGTAATTGATCGTAATTGGTGTGCCAGGACATACGGTGTCATTTGGTGTGTAATTGATAAAGCCTACACCAATAGATGGGTCACAGATGGAAAATAAATAGGGTGCTTGATTTAATCCTTGGCATCCAGAAACACTATTGACGGAATCAGTTACGATCACACCATAATCTCCAGGAGAGAGATGTGTTATTGTATCATTCATTGTCGAAACAAGATCCTGTCTAATCATCACTCCGGATGGCTCATAGAACCATTGCACAATGTATCGCGGTTGTCCACCTGTATAAGTAACAGTTGCTTCGTAGTTTGAAGGTGGCAATATTCCAGTTGTGGTGACAGTTGTGATACTCGGCGCAGAAATGGTTGCAACTGTTGAAGAATAAGTTCCAATGTTAAAAGTTGCATCTGTAACAGTGACAGTGTAAGAACCAGAACAAATACCTGTGAAACTACCAGTGGCATTGTTAATTGCATTGGGAAGAATAGTGTATGAATACGGTGGAGTTCCTCCTGTTGCAATTACGTTCACGGTTCCGTTGCATGGCAAAAGACAACTTGCAGTTGAACTCAGGAGTGAAACCGTAATTTGTGCGGAAAGGAATGTGCTTATAAAAATAGCAAGCAGGGAAACTTTTATTTTCATGGGGTCAAAGTTTTGGAGTTGTTTGTGTAGAGAGAAAAATTAAGTTTATTAAAAAAACGAAATGATTTTTTTTAAAAGCTGCTCATTAGAATTTCGCAGAAAACCCAACTCCCAAAACTTGTCTCAATTGGAAACGAGGCCCAACTCCATCCAAAATGCCATCATGGTTTCTGTCTACTGCAATCAGCACATCGTTATCATAAACGCCTTGAATATTTAGGTTTGCAGAAAAATATTTATTCACTTTCATGTTCAAAATGATTTCTGCATTGACATCTATGTTTTGTGGATCCTTCAGATAATTTGAAAATAATTCGCAACGTGCATTGAGTGTAATGTTGGTCATCACTTCTGCTTTATACTGAAAGCGAACATAACCGCCAAATTCATTTCTTATGTTCTGTCCGTCTTTTGTTTTAATTCCTGCATTATCAAAAATCGCTTTATCCACACCGAATGCTCCTGCATCAGCAAGTGTTTGATTCAACACATAAGTGGTTTTCCCTGTGAACGGCGCGAAAAAAACCGATACGGTCTTGTTGGGTTTGTAATCGAGTCCAAGCGCGAGAAGCGTATACCCAGGTGCCATAAAATCAGAAATCACCGTTTTACTTGTATCGTCGGAATAAATATAACCTGGCGAAGATTGCGTTTTGAAACTAAAGAGTGCAGTGTAATACCAAACTTTTTTAAAAGCGTACCGTCCATATTTAGAAGTAAAGTCAATTTTATCGTCTGTTTTTTTTGTGAACTTATCCTTCCCCTGATGTAGCACACCATAAGCGAAATCAACACTGTTGTCCCAACTCGTGGAATCCTTTTTATAGTTGACAAATAAGCCAAGTAATCCTTGTCCTGAAACGGAATTTTCACCGCCAGTAGCCCAATTTGTAAATGAGGTTTGTGTAAAATTCAAACCGACAGCTCCGCCGCGATGCCAATGTCGCAAACTATCGGGAAGGTGTTGTGCAAAAAGACAACTGTTAACGAAAGCAAGAGTAATTAGGAAAACACGTTTCATAAAAAAGGGAATATTAAGATTATTTTTGTTTTTCCGCGAGAAGATCACGAATTTCAGTAAGTAACAATTCCTGTTTTGTTGGTTCCACAGGAGGTTTTGGTTTTGCCGCATCTCTTTTCTTGGCAGCGTTGATACCTTTAATAATCATGAAAAGGGTGAGGGCAACTAAAATAAAATTGATAACAGCAGCCAAAAAACTACCGTATTTTACAGATCCCAATACTGTTAGCTCTGATAGTTTTGTCAAATGAGCTGCATCCAATGCAGGTTTCAAAATCAAAGGTGTAATTACATCTTCAATAAGTGAATTGACAATTTTTCCGAAGGCGGCACCAATAACGACACCAATAGCAAGATCGATTACATTGCCCTTAATTGCAAAATCCTTGAATTCCTTGATTACTCCCATTTTATTTTTATTAATGATTTGTGTGAAAAAATAATTTGATTTTTGACTTAAAGATTTCCAGTGCGTCCACCATCAACAGGAAGATTAATTCCGTTAATGTACGCAGCTGCAGGTGATGCAAGGAAGGCAATGGCTGCAGCAACTTCTTCTGGCTGACCAAATCTTCCTGCAGGAATTTCATCCAGCATTTCTTTTTCCGCAACTTCTTTTGTTACACCTGACTTTACGGATTTGCTTTCGAGTATACTTGCGAGCCTTTGTGTTGCAGTTGCTCCTGGTAAAATGTTATTGACAGTAATTCCGAATTGCCCAACTTCCAGTGAAAGTGTTTTTGCCCAATTGGCAACAGCTGCACGAATGGTGTTTGACACGCCGAGTCCACGCAAAGGTTGTTTTACTGAAGTGGAAATAATATTTATGATGCGCCCGAATTGTGCATTTTTCATTCCCGGCAAAAGTGATTGTACAAGAATATGGTTGCACAACAAATGATTTGAAAATGCATTTGTAAATTCCTCTGGAGTTGCTTCAGTAATCGCTCCGCCTGGAGGTCCACCAGTATTGTTGATGAGAATGTGAATGGTTTTTTCTTTCAATAAATATTTTCCCAAAGCAGTTCTCAGGTGTTCAGGATTTGTAAAATCAGCAATGAAATAATCATGTTTACCCTTGCCTGGAAGATCTGCCACAGCATTTTTCAATCGTGCCTCATTACGTGCGACGAGTGTTATGTCTGCGCCTAAAGAAGCCAGTTCAATTGCAGCGGCCTTGCCAATTCCCTGTGTGCTCCCACAAACAAGCGCGTGTTTTCCAGTTAAATCTAAATTCATTTGGTAAAGATAGTGACAAGTGGCATGGGGCAAGTAACATGGACAAGTTTGTTTTGCCCAATCATTTTTTTGCTGTTGAGAATTGCCATAGAATCTTTCCGCTCGTCCAATCAATTCCAATTGCATCGTGATCTGCATAATCGGTAAAAAGGACCGCAACATTTTTGGAGCCGACGAAATCAATGGCACGATTGTTATCAGAAAAATCTTTTTCGAAAGGCTCAATTTCTTTTCCTGAAATATTCCACAAAACCTTTCCATTTGAATCAATACATGAAAAGTGCAAAGCGGAATTTTTCGCAACAGTGTTTTGATACGCAATGAGCGTTTTGTCATTATCAGAATGCAGAATATACCCGTTGAAGAAAATCAAATCGGGGAGAATATGCGTAAGCGACAAAAGAGCTCTGTTTTTGTAATGCGGGTTAGCATTTTCAAGATCACCGCTATATGTTTGTGATGAAGTTGCAAAAGGTGAAGTGTTTTCCACTGAAACAAAAAGGCCTGGGCGTTTGGATTCGGAAAGCATGAAAAAATTTCTTTTAACCATTTTGCTTTCATCTCTCTTTTGATTGTCAAAATCTTCTTTTTTGAAAATCTTCTTTTGATCGGGAAGGAAAATAAATTCAAAACCATCATTTGTCGTCAATGAAAAATATCGGTTGGAATAACCCCATTCCGCTTTTGTAATTCCTTGCTCCAATTCAGGATGCATCTTGCTCAGTTTCTTCGAATCTATAAGTATTTTCCCAGTGTAAATGTCGCGCGCAGTCAATCCAAAATGTTCCGACACAATCCAACACGTATCCCCAAATGCATAAAACTCTCCAAGATATTTGCCCGAATTAAATGCACCCTCCCAAGTCATTGCAGGAAGGTATTCAAGATCTTCTAAATGTTTTTTGCTTTGTGGATCAATTATGGACAAAATAAAATGCGTGCTGTCTTGCATGGAAGCACTTTGCTCCTGTAACATCCAAATAACAGGTCCTTTGCTTCCGCTCATTACCTTGAAATTGGAAACGGTTGAGTTTTTAATGACGTTATTGACAACATCTGTAATTCCACTTGTAGCTTTTTTGACGGAAAAAGCAACAACACCAACAATGCTAATGATAATTGCGAGGAAAATAATAAGAAGAATTCTCCCCCCTTTTTTTGAAGCCTGTGCTGAAGCCATAGCGGCCGCACGCATTTCAGCAATTTTTTCAGGGCTGTATGTAAATGAAGTGGAACTTGTTCCTTGACTGGCGCCAACCTTTTTCAAGATATTAGCAATCATGTCTTCCTTCGACATTCCTATCGTAAAATTACTTTCACAGTAGGCGCAATGATATTCTGTTTCAGAAACCTTTGCAGAACTTGCCGCCCCACATTGAGGACATTGGATTGTACCTGACATATTACTTTATTTTTTCAGTAAAAAAGCTTGCTTCAAAGATGAGAAAAAATCCATCCTATGGTCACAATGAGCAATTGAAATGCAATATTAATTCTATTCATTTTCATTCGCAAATCAATCTTATTTCTTGTTAACTTCGTGAAGTAAAAAATCCGCCAAAACCATGATCACACGTCCGTTTAACTTCAAAAAATGGATTGACGAAAATCGTCATTTATTAAAACCGCCCGTAAACAATAAAGTTGTTTACAAAGACACCGAATTCATCGTAATGGTGGTCGGCGGACCAAATTCCAGAAAGGATTATCACTTCAATGAGAGCGAAGAGTTTTTCTATCAACTCGAAGGGGATATTCTCGTGAAAATTCAGGAAGATGGAAAATCAATTGATGTTCCGATTAGGGAAGGTGATATTTTTCTCTTGCCACCGAATGTTCCACATAATCCTGTTCGAGGAGCAAATTCAATTGGGCTCGTTATGGAACGCAAACGACACGCAAATGAAAAAGATGGTTTGCTTTGGTTCTGTGAAAAATGCAATTCAAAATTGTACGAAGAATATTTTGCGCTTACCGATATTGTCAATCAATTTCAAGGTGTGTTCGCGAAATTTTATGGCAGTGAAGATTTAAGGACATGCAAGAAATGTGGTTATGTAATGATTCCACCAGAAGAAGTAAAAGTTAGTAGTCATTAAAAAAATGTGGTCTGTGCTTTGTGCACAGTGCTGTGTGTTTATGGAAACAACTAGTAAAAGTTACACAGAATTGAATGCTTGGAAAGAAGCACGAAAATTAGTTAAGTCAATCTATACAGCATCGACTGATTTTCCACATGCGGAACAATTTGGACTTACAAATCAAATCAGGAGAGCTGCTGTTTCAATTCCTTCAAATATTGCTGAGGGTATTGGAAGAAATTCCGCAAAGGATACAAAGAAGTTTCTCTTTATTGCTCGTGGATCACTTTATGAAGTAGAAACACAACTTTATTTAGCACAGGATTTAGATTATTTAAAGAATACTGACCTGGCTCAAATTTTTGAAAGCGTTTCAACCACAAGAAAACTTTTGAGCGGACTCATAAAACATTACGAAAAGAAAATCGCAATCAAATAAAACCGCGCACTGTGCACAATGCACAGACCACACAATTTTTATGAACCACTTCTCCATCGATATCCACACCCACATTCTTCCAGAAAACATTCCGGGTTGGAAAGAAAAATTCGGGTATGGCGGATTCATTCAATTGGATCACCATAAAAATTGTTGTGCGAGGATGATTCGTGATGACGGAAAATTCTTTCGTGAAATTGAAGATAATTGTTGGAGCGCAGAGAAGCGGATGAAAGAATGCGATCAGCATCATGTGAATGTGCAAGTGCTTTCCACTGTGCCGGTAATGTTTTCCTATTGGGCAAAACCGAATGACTGTTTGGAGATTTCAAAATTTCTCAATGATCATATTGCGGAAATCGTCACTCGTTATCCAAAACGGTTTGCGGGTCTCGGAACAATTCCCATGCAAGATTCAAAATTGGCGATACAGGAATTGGAACGTTGTAAAAATATCGGACTGAAAGGAATTCAGATTGGGACAAACATCAATCAGGAAAATTTGAATGAATCAAAATTTCTTGAAATATTTTCAGCGTGTGAAACATTGGACATGGCTGTTTTTATTCATCCTTGGGAAATGATGGGTGAAAAGGAAATGCAGAAATATTGGTTGCCATGGCTCGTGGGAATGCCAGCAGAAACTACGCGTGCAATCGCTTCATTGGTTTTTGGCGGTGTGATGGAAAAATTACCCAAACTTCGAATTGCATTCGCACACGGTGGGGGATCTTTTCCCTCGACAGTTGGAAGATTGCAACACGGTTTTGATTGTCGTCCCGATTTGGTTGCGATTGACAATGATGTTTCTCCCAAAAATTACATTGGTAAATTCTGGATTGATTCACTCGTGCACGATCCGAACATGTTGGATTTTGTAGTGAATCAATTTGGCGCAAATCGTGTTGCTTTAGGAAGTGATTATCCTTTTCCATTGGGAGAAAATATTCCTGGCGAACTAATTCGTTCTATGAATTGGGATGATGCGAAAAAGGAAATGGTTTTGAGTGGAGCTGCTATGGAGTGGTTGAATATGAAAAAAACGGATTTTATCTAAGCGATTTTGAATAACGAATATTAAAGTGATAGTTGAATTTCTGCGGGCCTTTGTGCTTTAGTGCCTTTGTGGCAATTTTTTTTTGCGTGAGGGATTGTAGCCACAGATTTCGCAGATTTTCGCAGATTGAAAAACGCTGTGGCGCTGGGCCTTTGTGGCAATTCTTTTTTTGCGTGAGGGATAGTACGCCACATAGTGGTCCCTTCGGGAGAAAGCCTCCCAACAGTATTGTTGGGAGACTTGAAGCGAATGAGCCCTACCCCGCAGTACTGTGTGTGGCACGCCCAAGAAATAAGTGCGCAACCAGTATTTGGAGAAAACTTGATGATTGTCAATTTTCTTTCTGAAAAATGAATGAAAAAGCAACATTGTAGCTGTAACAAATCATTAGATCAGATCGTCTTTTAAGTAATAAAGTGAATTAACACATTCATCAGTCATAGAATCTTACATTTGCGAGGCTTTTCCCTGCATGCGAAAACTTTTACTTTTTATATTTCTTTTCACTTCGTCTTTTGCAGTCCGGGCAGGAATTGTGAAGGGTGTGATTCGTGACACTACCGGTCAGCCGATTCCTTATGTTGTGGTGGGTGTAAAAAATTCCTCTTACGGAGTCAATTCCAATATGGCGGGAGAATATTTTCTGGAATTGAAACCGGGAAATTACACCCTTGTGTTTTCGCAAATCGGATTGTTGACGCAAGAGCATGTTGTTACGATTGCGGATGAAAAATCAGTTGTGCTGAATGTGAAAATGAAAACATCAGCGAAAGAACTGAGCACCTTCGAAGTAAAAGCGCATGGTGATCGCGATAAGGGAAAAGAAATCATGCATCATGTGATTGACAGCAGAAATGATTACTGGAATCGTGTGGAGAATTACAAATGCAACACCTATGTAAAATCCTCGCTTGAAAAATTTCTGATTGAGAAACCGCATGATTCTATTCCCGGATTGGTGATTGCTCCGCCGTTACCAAAAGACACGACCAGCACAAAAAAAAACAAAAAGGATAAGGGTGATAATCTGGAAGCCGCAATCAAAGACAAAAAGCTGAATTTGATAGAGAGTGTGACGGAGACTTATTTCCGTTCACCGAACACCTTCAAGGAAAACATTCTTGCCTATCATGATTATGCAGAGCAAAAACATTATGAGGGGAAAGGATATGAAGGAAGTATTGAATATGGTGAACATGAAATTGCACCGATAGAATATTCTGCCGAAAATCCTTATTTGCTGGTGAGTGATGCGCAGAGTATGGATTTCAATATTTATAAAAATGAAATTGATGTTCCGAACATTTGTTCACGCCCCTTGCTTTCGCCGGCAGCAGCAACCGCCTTTCTGAATTACAAATTTGACTTGCTCGATTCCATTGAGGAAAATGGAAAGATGGTTTACAAAATTGGAGTGAATCCCATTTTCAAATCGGATGCGCTTTTTTCGGGATTGATTTTTGTTCAGAAGGATACATGGGCAATTGTATCTGTGAATTTGTGTGTTGATGCGGATGTGCTTTTGTTCTGCAAGGAATTTTGTGTGATCATTGATTATGAAGAAGCAGCTCCGAAAATTTTTCTACCCGTGCGTAGGGAGTTTATGTATACAATTCGTGATGGAAAATATAATGTCATTGGTAATACACGCGTGGATCATTCCGATTATGTTGTCAATGGGGAATTGCCTGCAAAACTTTTCAATGATGAAGTGAAACATTATTCGGTTGATGCTTATGATAAGGATAGTTTGTATTGGTCACAACATCGCACCATCAGTTTGGATGACAAGGAAATTTCCTACATACACGAAGCGGACAGTTTGGTTGCCTATTATGACAGCCCGAAATATTTGTCGCATGCTGATTCGGTTTTCAATCATTTAAATATTTGGAGTTTTGTGCTCAATGGCGTTTATCATCGCAGTCGGGTGCATGGAACGGAGTGGGGCATTGATCCGCTTTTAGCACAATTGGTTCCATTTGGAGTGGGCGGATTTCGTTATCGCTTTGGAGGGTATTTCAATTATGATTTGCACAATGGCATGTTGTTGGAAACGGAAGAGCATGTTGATTATGGTTTTGGGAATAAGGATGTGCGAGGAAAAGGCGGAATCGGTTTGACTTATTTTCCATTGCATTTTGTTCGAACGTTTGTGCGCTTCGGAGATTATTACGACATGATCAATAATTATTCTTCCATTTCGACACTTTTCAGCAGAAGCAACTATGTGCGTGCAAAACAATTCAGCATCGCACAGCGCATGGAAATCGTAAATGGTTTGTTTGGTGAATTGACTTTAGAATACAGTGATCAAAATCCGATTACAGGAATGAAATCGGATTATTGGACGCATTACATTTATGATACTTTGAGCATCAATAAACCGGTGGAATTTCAACGGTACATAAAATCAGAAGTTCGGTTGGAATTGAAATACCGTTTCCGTCAGAAATACATCATTAAGAAAAACAAGAAAATCATTGTTGGAACAAAATATCCTGAGATCAGGTTTTTGTATCGCAAAGGAATTCCTGGGATTTTCGGAAGTGAAGTGAATTATGATTACATCGAATTCAGTTCCTCCGATGAATTCAAATTTGCCCGATTCGGCACGAGTGATTGGAATATTTGCATGGGCGCATTCGTGAACAAAAATAATTTGCGTGTGCTCGAATACAAATATTTCCGGGGTTCAGATTCCTTCATTTTTTCCGATCCGACGCGATCCTTTCAATTGTTAGGTCCATCCTTGAATACTGCTGATGCTTATTTCAGATTAAACTGTATTCATCATTTCGATGGGTGTTTCGGGAGCAAAATTCCCTTGTACAATAAATTGAAAATCACAACAACGGTAGGTGGAGGATTGTTGATGATTCCAAGTCAGAATTTTCATCACGAAGAATTTTTTGTAGGTGTTGAACGAATTGTGAGAATCAGAAAACAATTATTCCGTTATGGAATCTTTGCCGTTACGGCCGATAACAATCTTTCGAATCCAACCATTACCTGGAAAGTTGGTGTAAGCTTTTTCAATACGTTTACGAATAAGTGGAGCTATTGATCATTTTGAATTATTAGTTGTGAATTTAGAATTGGCGTTAAGTTCTAATATCAGCATTCAAAATTTAGTTGGATCATCTTACCTAAAACCTTCCTCAATGTTTAGTTTCACGCATTCGTCATTTTAAATATTTTGTCTGTTGTAAAATCGTAAATTTGTGCCCCGGATGATTGAAAAATTGAACTGCGAAAACTGATTCGTTCAGGACAGCACAGTTGGAAAAAAAGGGTCAACGGAAAATACCATGAGCGAACAGATCAAGCATGAGTGCGGGATCGCACTTATTCGTCTACTCAAACCTTACCAATATTACATCGACAAGTATGGCACGCCCATGTATGGGTTGAATAAGCTGTACCTGTTAATGGAAAAGCAACACAATCGCGGACAAGATGGCGCTGGTGTTGCAACCATAAAATTTGATGTAGCACCTGGAACAAAATATATTTCCCGTTACCGTTCTACGGCACCAACTGCGATCAAGGATATTTTCGGAAAAATAAACGACAAGTTTGTTGATGCCAATAAAAAACATCCGGAAAAAATGTCGGATGAGAAGTGGGTGAAAAAACATGTTGCATTTGCAGGTGAATTAATGCTGGGTCATTTGCGATATGGAACGTATGGTGGAAACAGCATTGAAAATTGTCATCCATTCCTTCGTCAGAATAATTGGATTACCAGAAATCTTGTTGTTGCAGGTAATTTCAATCTCACCAATGTTGATGAACTTTTTGATCAGCTCGTTGAATTGGGACAACATCCAAAAGAGAAAGCGGATACTGTAACGGTGATGGAAAAAATCGGACACTTTCTTGATCGTGAAGTGGATCGATTGTTTGGTGTTTATAAATCACAGGGAAATTCCAATGAGGATATCACCAAACTTATTGCACGTGATTTAGACATTCGAAAAATTCTGACGGATGCGGGAAAGAAATGGGATGGTGGTTATACCATGGCAGGAATGTTCGGACATGGAGACGCGTTTGTGTTGCGTGATCCAAATGGAATTCGTCCTGCGTTTTGGTATGCAAATGATGAGGTTGTTGTTGTTACTTCCGAGCGTCCACAAATTCAAACTGCATTTAATGTTCCGGTTGAGGAAATAAAAGAACTCACACCAGGCTGCGCGCTCATAATAAAAAAGAACGGAGATTACGGTGAACATCAGGTTCGCACGCCGAAAGAAAAAAAATCATGTTCCTTCGAACGCATTTATTTTTCGCGTGGCAATGACAAAGATATTTATGAGGAAAGAAAGAGTTTGGGACGACAATTGACATCCGGTGTTTTGAAGTCGATTGGTTTTGATTTGAAGAATACGGTTTTTTCGTTTATCCCAAATACTGCGGAGGTTGCGTTTTATGGATTGGTGGAAGGATTGCATTCCTATCTCAATACGGTGAAGAAAGTAAAGATCCTCACTATGAAAACCGTAACTGATCCTGAATTGTCTGAAATTCTCAACATGCAACCGCGGATTGAAAAAATTGCATTGAAGGATGCGAAGTTGCGCACCTTCATTAGCAGTGATTCCACGCGTGATGATATGGTTTCGCATGTGTACGATACGACATACGGAGTAATTCATCCTACAGATAATTTGGTCATGCTTGATGATTCCATTGTACGAGGAACAACATTGAAGCAAAGCATTCTAAAAATTCTGGATCGCCTGCAACCGAAAAAAATAGTGATTGTTTCTTCCGCACCACAAATTCGCTATCCCGATTGTTACGGAATCGACATGGCGAAGATGGGAGATTTTATTGCATTCCAAGCGGTGGTTGAATTATTGAAAGAAAATAACAAGGAAAATCTTTTGGATGAAGTTTATGAAAAAGCAAAAGCGCTTGATCATCTTCCAGCGGACCAAGTTGTCAATGTTGTGAAGGAGCTTTATAAATTATTTACTGCAGAAGAAATTTCACTTAAGATTTCTGAATTGCTTACGCCAGTTGGACTAAATACGAAAGTTGAAATAATTTATCAAACGATAGAAGGACTTCACAATGCGTGTCCAGGACATTTGGGTGATTGGTATTTCACTGGCGATTATCCAACACCTGGTGGCAATAAAGTAGCGAACCGTGCTTTCATTTATTACATGGAAGGAAAGAACGTTCGGGCTTATTGAGAATGATGTGTAGATGTGCAAATTTCAGATGTGCAGATGAGCTGAAAGGTTGTTTTGAATTGATTTGGAAGCTCACCTTTCAAAACCGTTTTTTGCATATCCCAAAAGTCTTCATTATGAAGTTTATCGGATCACATATTTTCGAACGGGAAGTTTTATTTTCTTTCCAGTTTTATCTTTGGCATAAATTTCCTCTACAATTATAATGTCGCCAGATTTACAGCCATAGTAGGAAGGCGTGAAATGGTTGCCTTTAATAGTTTGGGTAATGGAAATGCCTCCTCTGGTAAAAGTTGCATTAAAACGGATTATACGGGTGTCGGTTATGTTGGTGTCTAGAATTAATTTTGAATTTGCAACAATTGTATCACTTATAATCTTCGATTGAACATCGACACTTCTAGCATTCGTTTGTCCATTGAGAAAAATGATCTGAAAAACTCCCAAAGCAATAAATAAAAAATATTTTTTCATGTTTTTTTTTAACGCTGCTATAAAGTTATAGCAGTTGATAGAAAGGTAACAAATTAGTCGATTGAAATAATTATTCAAGGACAAGGTATTTTCATTTAGGCTTTCGCAATTCAATTAAATGCCGATTGATTTCAATAACATTCCTTCCATATGAATTTATTTGTTTTTATTTCAAAGAAGCGCTGAAGTTTTTTATTTTATTGTTTTTTTTCAACTGAATAAGCGTAAGTTTGCGCCTCTTAAAATTTCCTTAACCCTTAAAAAAACAAAATGAAAAAATTAGTACTCCGCCTACTAGTTGCATTGGCTGTTTGGTTTGTTCCAAACTTGTCGAATGCACAAACCTATTCCGCTCTTGGAAGAGCTGTGAATAACAACAATTCATTATTTGATACCCTAAGTAATGCACCAAACGATTCATTGTTATTCCGATTTGCAAACACCCATTCCATTCCTTTTGGGACGGCAACTTTGGTCGTTTATTACCAAGGAAATTTTTACAATGATTATCTTAATTTGTACGATGAAACCACAAACTATCAAGGAAGTACAAACTACAGTATGTTTAACTGCGCTCCCGAGGACTCAACAATTTGGACCTTCAGTTCGGTAGATATAAGTTCATGGAATGCCAATGACTCCATCGATTTTCTTTTGATTCCTTCAGGTGGAACAGGGTTCTGTGCATTGAATAAGGTTCGCATGAAACTCACTTATAATTATTGCTTAAATGGACCTCCTGTTCAATTTTCAGCACTCTCCATTAGTGACACTTCTACATGCGCGTTAGGAGGAGTTTATCCTCTTACAGGATCACCTGCAGGAGGAATGTTTTCTGGTCCGGGAGTTACGGGTTCAAATTTCAACCCCATCAATCTCAATTCAGGCTCCTATAATTTATTGTATACTGCAACTGACGCTAATGGATGTATGACAACAGGAAATTTATATGTTGCTGTCGGTTCGAGTCCAATTGTAAATAATAACAGTACAAATTATGCATGTTATGGAACTTCCATCAATTTGAATGCTTCCGGTGGAACACAATTCGCTTGGTTCTCAGATGTTAATCAAACACAGTTTTTGGATTCAGCAATAATTTATACAACTCCTTCTCTTACAACAAGCACAGCCTATTACGTTTCGGCTATTGACTTTATGGAAAGTTTTACCGTTGATACATTATTGGCTTTTGATTCATTGATTGTGGATGAGAATAATATTGCAGGAGATGATCGTGGTGGAATGGCAATTACCCATACACACGTTTATTTAAATGGTGATAACAATTGTGTTCGTTATGATCTTGATTTGAATCCTGCTTCAGGTGTGCCATTGCCAATTCGTGATGGAATGTTCTCTGATCTTCGTTCTGCGAAAATTTGGACATTATGGAATAATGCACTCGCTTCTGATCCACAAGGAGGTCCAAGCCAATTTACAGTTGATGCAATCCGTGGTTTGGATAGCAATCTTGCATTCACGAATGAAATCATTCAGCTTTCTCAATCCATTGATATGGGAACCTACAATCAGCAGAATGGAATTTTTGCAGGTTACGGTTATTTAGGATTATACAGTGGAGACACACAACATTGGTATGTTGTTGATTTGGATAATGGTTTTGTAACCGACTTGGGTTATTTGAATTCACCACAGTTTTATGGTTCTGAAAACTGGAGTGACTGGGGTATACTTGAAGCAACTTGCGATGGAACTTTCTCTGTTGTTTATCGCGATTATAATGATGCAGACATTCACCGCCGTGTATTGCCGAATGGCCCCGTTACATCAGTTGGAAGCTTCGGAGACTTGAGTGACATGGCAAGTTTAATTTTCTGTCCTTGGAACAACCGTTGGTACTGGCATTACGAAGGTTCTACTTCTACTTTCGGTGGATCAGCTGAAACATTGGGTTATTCCGATGCTGCTTTTTCAGAAGCATCATGCTCAGCAAGCGGACTTGGATGTCCTTCAATTGTTACGGTAAATGTTCCCGCTGATGTTACTTTCAATTTTCCTTCAGCAACCGTTTGTTTGAATGATGGCGCACAATTGCTTTCACAAGGTTTGCCTTTGGGTGGGTCTTATTCCGGCATTGGAGTTGGAACAAATGCTAGTGGAACAGTTTTCTTCCCTGCACTTTCCGGTAATGGAACTTTTAACCTTACTTACACTGTAACAGATAGTGCAAGTGGTTGTGTTGATTTTGCCACCGATGTCGTTATTGTGGATGCGTGTGCGGGTGTTGTTGAAACCACCTTCGCAAATGGAATTTCAGTTTATCCAAATCCAAACAGCGGAACATTCAATGTTGCAATCAATGCATCAGCAACCGAAGTGTTGATTGAAGTAATGGATCTTCAAGGTCGCGTGGTTTTCTCTTCTATGGAAAACAATGTTGCTTCTGGCTTCGTGAAACAAATTAGTCTTGAAAATATTTCTTCAGGAATGTACATGATGAAACTTTCTTCAGGAAATGATCAGAAGCTTGAAAAGATTTCTGTTCAGAAATAAATGAAATTGTTGTTTGAAAGAAACGCCTTGTAGAAATACAGGGCGTTTTTTATTTGACTTGTTTGAAAATCGAAACGGTACCCCATCTCAACAATATTGTTGGGAAGGAGTAAAAGCGGTTAGCCCGACCTGAGGCACGAAGGGCACGCCCGAATAATTTTCATTCTCTAATTTGTGGAATTATTTATTCACAGAAGATTTATTTTGTATCTTTCTTCTGTTAAAAATCCGTCAGTATTTACCCCACAAAAAACTTTTCATGAAAAAAACCCTACTTACAACCCTTGCGGTTGCTTGTGCACTATTAACCTTTGCACAAACAACACAAACATTCAATTTCACAGGAGCGGTTCAAACTTTTACAGTTCCGCCCTGCGTTTCAAGTATTACACTTCAGACTTATGGTGCACAAGGCGGCGTTGCTGCTATTGGTGGAACGTCGGGTTTGGGTGGATATGCAACAGGAAACTTAACTGTTACACCTGGTGATATCCTTTACATTTATGTTGGTGGTCAAAACGGATACAATGGAGGTGGAACTGGAGGAACGAATGGAAATCCTGCTGTTGACTTTGCAGGAAATGGCGGCGGAGCTTCTGATGTTCGCTTGAATGTGAATGCACTTGCAAATCGTGTGATTGTTGCTGGTGGTGGCGGTGGCGCAGGAAGCAATGGAACTTGGCCTGGTTGTCAAGTTGCAGGTCCTGCTGGAAATGGTGGAGCTGGTGGTGGACTTACAGGCGGCAGCGGAACATTCGGTGTTGGAACGCCATGCAATTGTCAGGGTGGTGGTGGAGATGGAGCTGGTGGTGGAACACAAATTGGTGGAGGAATTCATGGTGCATATGCGGGTAATGCTGCATGCCTTCGTGCCAATTGGACTGCAGGGCAAGATGGAACTCTTGCGCAAGGTGGCAATGGTTCAACTATTTTCTACAATGGAACAGGTGGCGGTGGTGGTGGTGGTGGTGGATATTATGGCGGTGGTTCAGGAGGAAATGGTTCCGACACAACTCCAGGCGGCGGTGGCGGTGGCGGATCTTGCTTCACAGGAACACTTAGCAGTACAACAATTACAGCAGGAACACGATCAGGAAATGGAATGGTTGTAATCACTTATAACAATTCAGGTTCGGCGCCAGTTTCTCCAACAAGTATCACAGGAAGCAATTCTGTTTGCAGTGGTTCAACACTTTTGAATTATTCAATCACAGCTGTTGCAAGTGCAACATCCTATACATGGACAGTTCCAGCAGGATCTTCCATCACAAGCGGTCAAGGAACGACAGCCATTGTTGTGTCAGCAGGATCGACTTCTGGTTCAATAACTGTTACTGCAAATAATTCTTGCGGAAGTAGTCTTCCAACACAACTTGCAATTACGATACATGCATTGCCAACGGTTGCAATTTCACCAGCCTCTCCTTCCGTTTGTTTGGGATCAAGTATTACACTCACAGCAAGTGGCGCTTCAACTTATGCTTGGAGTTCTGGCGGTAATTCTGCAGCCATTTCAGTCTCCCCAACAACATTGACTTCTTATACAGTAACAGGAACTGATGCTTTTGGATGTGTGAACACTGCTTCAGTTTCAGTTTCAGTAAATCCAATTCCAACAGTTGTGGCTAATAGCACGGCAGCATCAGTTTGTGCAGGAGGTAGCGTAACGCTTTCTGGAAGTGGTGCATCAACATATGCGTGGTCGGGTGGAGTTATCAATGCAGTTTCTTTTGTTCCCATTTCTACATTAACCTATACAGTAACAGGAACTGGTGCTTTCGGTTGTACGAATACAGCAACAACAACGGTAACAGTGAATCCTATTCCAACGGTTACAGCGAATTCAACTGCGTCTTCTGTTTGTGCAGGAGGTGGCGTAACACTTTCTGGAAGTGGCGCATCAACTTATGCTTGGTCGGGTGGCGTTATCAATGCAGTTTCTTTTGTTCCCGTTTCTACATTAACCTATACAGTAACAGGAACAAATGCCTTCGGGTGTATAAATACAGCAACAACAACTGTTACAGTAAATGCACTTCCAACCATTATTGCAATGGGTTCTCCACTGACTGTTTGTTATGGCAGTTTTGCAGTACTTTCAGCAAGTGGAGCGACAAGTTATGTTTGGCAACCGATAAATTTGACTGGTGCAACAGTTATGGTTTTACCAACAACAGCTACAACTTACACAGTTGCAGGAACAGATGTGAATGGATGTATTGGAACAACAACAGCAACCATTTCAGTAAATGCATTGCCAACAGTTTCAGCTATTGCATCACCTACTGCAATTTGCACAGGATCATCTGTGACACTTACTGCTTCTGGAGCAAGTACTTATGATTGGATGCCAGGAAATTTAGTTGGTAATACAGTTTCCGCATTTCCGTCAAGCACCACAACTTATACGCTTACAGGAACAGATGTGAATGGATGTATGGGAACTGCAACAACAACAGTAACGGTAAATTCCAATCCAGTTGTTACAACATCCGCATCAACCTTTACGCCATGTTTGAATGATGGAGTTGTTTCACTTACAGCAACACCTGCTGGTGGAGTTTGGACTGGAACTGCAGTAACCTTAACAACATTCAATCCAACAAGTGCTGGTGTTGGTCCGCACATTCTCACTTACAATTACACAGATTCAATCACCGGTTGTTCCGCATCAAGTTTGCTTACAATTAATGTAAATGCTTGTACAGGAATTATTGAAAATACATTTGCAAATGGAATTGAAATTTTCCCGAATCCGAACAATGGGATTTTCACTGTTTCTGTCAATGAAAATGTTGGTGACTTGTTAATTGAAGTGATGGATCTGGAAGGCCGTGTTGTTTTCACCTCAAAGGAAAACAATGTGAATGCAGGTTTCGCGAAACAAATAATTTTGGAAAATGTTTCTTCAGGAATGTACTTGATGAAACTTTCTTCAGGAAATGATCAGAAGCTTGAAAAGATTTCTGTTCAGAAATAAATGAAATTGTTGTTTGAAAGAAACGCCTTGTAGAAATACAGGGCGTTTTTTATTTGGCTTGTTTGAAAATCGGAACGGTAGAACAAGGTTCACCGTACATGAGACTTTTTACAATTGGCTGGAGTTTTCTTGTCAATTCGATGTAAGCTGATTTTGGAACGGGTTTATCTCCACAACCTTTAATAACAATTCGAGCATCGCGGTATTTTTCAATATCCAAATTCAAAAGTGTTTCATCAAACAAAACAGTTTCCAAAACTTCAATTGAACCAAAAACAATTTTCTTTGCAAATGGTTGCAATGCTGATGCCAATAACATCCATGTCCAATCCGGAATGATTGCATCTGCCGAACAGGTTAATGCAACATACTTGTCCTTGTATTGCGACCAATCGTGCGACTTGATAAATTCACGAAAATCTTTTTCGCGTAAAATCAATTCCTGAAAAAGTTGGTCCTTGATGTCAATCACCACGCGTTCGCCAGGAAGATATAATTCTCCAAGATCGATTGTGATCAATCCGCTATTGGCGACTTTGTTTGTGATTTCCTCCATTTGCTAGTATTGAGTATTGCGAATTGAGTATTGAGAAAAGGTATTCTGAAAGTGTGTGAAAAATATTTTGTCTCACACAGTCTCAATACCCAATACTAAATACTCAATACTTTTTCACATAAACCCTAATTCCAATTGTGCCACTTCACTCATCATCTCTTTTATCCATGGTGGAGTGAAGGTGAGTTTTATATCGCATGATTTTACGCCACGTACCATTCTTACTTTATCTGCAATATCAGCAGGTAAAGATTCGGCAACGGGACAATTCGGAGAAGTCAAAGTCATGAGCAACTTGACTTCCTTTTCATCATTGATGTCAATTTCATAAATCAATCCGAGTTCCCAAATGTCAACGGGAATTTCAGGATCATAACAAGTCTTCAATGCATCAATTACTTGTTGCGTTAATTGTGGATCGTTGGATACGATGTTAACGTTCATGTTGTTCATTCCATTTTTGAATTTGATTGTAATGCAAATGCATCCAATTTCATTTGTTTAATCATTGATACCAATCCGTTCGCGCGAGTGGGTGAGAGGTGTTCTGCAAGACCTATCTTATTAATGAATGTCAATTGTGCATCGACGATTTCTTTCGGTGTGTGATTTGAAAAAACGCGAACTAACAATGCAACAATTCCTTTTGTAATGATGGCGTCGCTGTCTGCATGAAAAATAATTTTTCCGCCAGTTAATTCCGTGTGCAACCAAACCTGACTCTGACAACCTTTAATTAAGCGATCAGGAGTTTTATATTTTTCCTCGATGGGTGTCAGCGATTTTCCCATGTCAATGAGATATTGGTATTTATCATCCCATTGTTCAAACATGGAAAACTCTTCAACTATTTCGTTCTCGATTTCCTGAATACTCATATTACGAAAGCATTTTTAGTGCTTTTTCCAAAGCCATAATGAATAAATCCACTTCCTCTTTTGTATTGTACAATCCGAATGAAACGCGAACTGTTCCAGGAACTCCGAAACGTTCCATCAAAGGTTGTGTGCAATGATGGCCCGTGCGAACTGCAATTCCTTGTTGATCCAAAATTGTTCCAAGATCGAATGGATGAATTTTTCCAACGACAAATGAAATTACACCAGCTTTTTCTTTTGCAGTTCCAATGATTCTCATTGCTGGAATTGCCTTCATTTTTTCTGTCGCATACACCAATAATTTATGTTCATGCATTGCGATATTTTCCATTCCAATTTCATTCACATAGTCCAATGCTTTTGCAAATCCAATTGCACCCTCAATGTTCGGTGTGCCGGCTTCAAATTTCAGAGGGCCATCAACATAAACTGTTTTCTCGAATGAAACTGTCTTGATGGTTCCTCCTCCTGTTTGATACGGAATCATGTCATTAAGAATATCTTCTTTAACATACAGCGCGCCAATTCCTGTTGGGCCATAAATTTTATGTGCGGAGAAACAATAAAAATCGCAATTCAAATCTTGGACATCGACCTGCATATGCGGAATGGCTTGCGCGCCATCCACGAGCACGGTGATGTTTGCGGCATGTGCGAGTTCAATAATTTCTTTCGCTTGATTAATTGTTCCGAGTGTGTTTGAAACATGTGTAAAAGCGAAAAATTTTGTTTTGGGAGAAAGTAGTTTTTGCAGAGAAGCAATTTCCAATTCACCATTATCATTTACAGGAACAATTCGGAGAACGGCACCTTTTTCTTCACACAAACTTTGCCAAGGAAGAATATTGGAATGATGTTCCATTTCGGTAATGAGAATTTCATCACCGGGAGTCAAGCGATTTCTTAAGAAGGAATACGCAACAAGATTAATGCTTTCCGTTGTGCCGCGAGTGAAAATAATTTCGTTTGCAGAATTTGCGTTGATGTGTTTTTGCACCGTTGCGCGCGCATTTTCATAGGCAAAAGATGCTTTCTGACTTAAATGATGAACACCGCGATGAATGTTGGAGTTGTATCGGGAATAATAATCACTGATGGAATCAATTACCGATTTTGGTTTTTGGGTGGTTGCCCCATTGTCAAAATATACTAGAGGTTTTCCATAAACTTCACGCGAAAGAATAGGGAAATCTGAACGGTATTTTTTGATGTCGTAATTCATTTTCCGGTTTTCTTTTTCGACGAGCGAGTTCATTTTAAAATAGAATCAATTCTCTTGTCAATGTAATCTCTCAACTCCTCAATCTTCACTTGATCCACCACTTCTTCCGCGAATGCACGAATGAGTAACGCGCGAGCACTTTCTTTTCCAATTCCTCGTGCCTGCAAATAAAACATCGCATCTTCATTTACTTTCCCTGTTGATGTTCCATGCGAACATTTCACATCATCAGCATAAATTTCCAACTGAGGTTTTGTATTGACAGTTGCATCATCACTTAGCAAAATATTCCTGTTGGTCTGAAATGCATTTGTTTTCTGCGCATCAGGACGGACGAAAATCTTTCCGTTGAATGTTGCACTTGCTTTTTCATTCACAACACCCTTGTACAATTCATTGCTCATGCAATTCGGAACCGCATGGTCAACGATTGTGTGATTGTCAACAACTTGTGAATTTGTGATAGGATACAAGCCGTACAAATGAGCCTCGCCATTTTTCTCAGTGAAAAGAATGTTGAGATTGTTTCGGGTGAAAATGCCACCCAAAGTAAAAGTGTACGTGTTGTACAATGAATTTCCGCAAACCGAAGCTTGCAAAGTGTTCATTTGAAAAGCATTTTCACCTTCTGTTTGAATTCGATAATGATCAAATTTTGCATTGGGCCCAACATAAACTTCTGTAAGTGTATTCAGAAAAGTTTTTATCGGTCCAATTGTTTCATAGGATTCAATCACAATTGCTTCCGCAGACTCTTCCACCACAATTAGGTTTCTTGGTTGAGCAATGGAAGGCGTTTCGAAATTGGAAACGTGGATGATTTGAATTGGAGTTTTTGTCTGAACATTTTTCGCAACATGAACGAAAACACCACCTGCACACATTGCAGTATTCAAGGCAACAAACGGATCAGCATCAAACTTCGCGTATTTTGCATAATGCTTTTTTGCAATTTCATTTGAAACAACAGCGTCAGCAATATTCGAAATTGTAATTCCAACAGGCAAGGTATTCATTGGAGAAAGTTCCGCAGAATAAATTCCGTTTGCAATTACGATGACGATCGAGTCCTTTACAAGTTTGAATTCATTAATGTCGTGTGGGGTAATTTCACGCATCCTATTCGTGCGGAAACCAAAATCACTTTTTAGAACTGCTTCTGGATTGATGTATTTATAATCTTCCCATTTGCGATTTGGAATTCCCTTTTCCTCAAAATAAAGAGCGGCCTTTCGACGAAGTTGCGCGTCACCGAACAGGGACGGAAGAGATTGCTCAAAATGTGCGAGCAAAGAATCCTTAAATGTAATTGTTGCTGTTGCGTTCATAATTTATGCTTCAACAGATTCTGATTTCAACCAATCGTATCCCTTTTCTTCTAACTCCAATGCCAATTCCTTTGTTCCCGATTTTACAATTCTTCCATTGTACAAAACGTGAACAAAATCAGGAACGATATAATCGAGCAAGCGTTGGTAGTGCGTTACTAAAATGAAAGAACGTTTTGCGTCGCGTAATTTATTTACGCCATTTGCAACAATTCGTAACGCATCAATATCAAGCCCTGAATCGGTTTCATCCAAAATTCCCAAACTCGGTTCTAGCATTGCCATTTGAAAAATCTCATTTCTTTTTTTCTCGCCACCTGAAAATCCTTCATTCACAGAACGACCTGTTAATTTTCCATCGAGTTCAACCAATTTTTGTTTCTCTTTTACCATTGCGAGAAATTCTTTAGGCTCAATTGGTCCAAGACCTTTATAAGCGCGAATTTCATTGATGGAAGTTTTCAGAAAATTAATATTGCTCACACCTGGAATTTCCACAGGATATTGAAATGCCAAGAACACGCCTTCACGTGCACGATCTTCAGCGGAAAGCTCAAGCAAATTTTTCCCATTGAAAATCACTTCACCTGCAGTGACTTCATATTCTGATTTTCCTGCAAGAACGGAAGCGAGTGTGCTTTTTCCGGAACCATTAGGTCCCATGATGGCATGCACTTCACCGTCTTTCACTTCAAGACTCAATCCCTTTAGGATTTCTTTTCCGTCAACTGACGCGTGTAGATTTTTAATTGTGATCATTTTCAGTTGGAATGTTGAAATGTTTGAAAGTTGAAAAGTTGTTGTCCAAGTTTATTGTCACCGTATTCTTCCTCAGGTTCATGAAATTTATGACCATCTAATTTATTCCCTTCAAGATATTTTATTAAACCACTAATCATTTTACTTATGTCAGTTGCCTTCTCAATTAATTCTTTCCCATTTTCTATTGATATGTATTCCAAATCGGATGCAACATATAATTGTGCTCTTAATTCTGCGCAGGATGCTTTTGCAATATTTAGAAACTGAATAAACTCCTGAACTCCTTTTCGCTCAAAACCCTCAGCAATATTTGAAAGAATGGAAATGCTGGAACGTCGAACCTGATCAACCAATGCAAAATCTTTTACAAAGGGATGTTTAAGAGTCGCTTCGTAAATAAATTTATTTAACTCACGAGATTTTTGCCACGCAATGATATCTTCAAATCGATTAATCTTTCCCATTTTATTTATTTTAAACTTTCCAACGTTGCAACTTTCAAACTTTCCAACTCTTTTTATCCAACAGAACCTTCTAAACTTACCGATAATAATTTCTGTGCTTCCACAGCAAATTCCATTGGCAATTGATTTAGAACTTCCCTGCAATATCCATTCACGATTAATCCAATTGCCTTTTCGGTGTCAATGCCACGTTGCTTGCAATAGAAAATCTGGTCTTCACCGATTTTTGAAGTTGTTGCTTCATGTTCAACAACTGCCGACTTATCATGTATCTCAATATAAGGGAAAGTGTGTGCGCCACATTTATCGCCCATCAAAAGAGAATCACATTGTGAAAAATTTCTTGCGTTAGTTGCGCCTTTGCTGATACGAACCAAACCACGATAGGAATTCTGGCTTTTCCCTACTGAAATCCCTTTCGAGATAATGGTGCTGCGTGTGTTTTTTCCGATGTGCAGCATTTTTGTTCCCGTATCGGCTTGCTGATAATTATTGGTGACAGCAACAGAATAAAACTCACCAACAGAATGGTTGCCTTTTAAGATAACCGATGGGTATTTCCAGGTAATCGCTGAACCGGTTTCGACTTGTGTCCAGGAAATTTTTGAATTATCACCTAAACAAATCCCCCGTTTAGTTACAAAATTGTAAATGCCTCCAATACCTTCCTTGTTTCCAGGATACCAATTTTGTACAGTTGAATATTTCACTTCTGCATCCTTGTGTGTTACAATTTCAACAATAGCTGCATGCAATTGGTTTTCATCGCGCATGGGTGCCGTGCAACCTTCTAGATATGAAACATAAGCACCCTCATCCGCAACAATCAATGTTCTTTCGAATTGTCCTGTGCCGGAAGAATTTATTCTGAAATAAGTTGACAATTCCATTGGACAACGAACGCCTTTTGGAATGTAACAGAAAGATCCGTCAGAGAAAACTGCGGAATTTAATGTTGCGTAAAAATTATCGGTGTAGGGAACAACTGATCCCATGTATTTTTTAATCAGTTCTGGATGCTCTTGCACTGCTTCTGAAAACGAGCAGAAAATAATTCCTTTTTCAGCGAGCACTTCCTTGAAAGTTGTTTTTACAGAAACGGAATCAATGACAGCATCCACTGCAATTCTCGATTCCATTCCCACCAAACGTTTTTGTTCTTCCAATGAAATTCCGAGTTTTTCAAACGTCTTCAGTAATTCCTGATCCACTTCGTCCAAACTTCCAACCACTTTTGTTTTTTTCGGAGCTGCGTAATAACTAGAATCTTGAAAATCAATTGGAGGAAAATTCACATGCGCCCAATGATCGGGATGTTCCATTTTCAACCAATGACGAAATGCTTTCAAGCGAAATTCCAACATCCACTCTGGCTCATTCTTTTTCTTGGAAATGAATCGCACGATATCCTCATTCAAACCTTTCGGCGCAAACTCCGTGTCAATGTCAGAAGTGAATCCGTATTTGTATTCGCCCTGCGTGAACTCTTCTAAAATCTCGTTTTTCTCTGCCATAAAAAATTATACTGAAAAACTTTCACCACAACCGCAAGTGCGCGATGCATTTGGATTGACAAACACAAAACCTTTTCCATTCAATCCCGCAGAATAATCCAATTCTGTCCCGATCAAATACAAAAAACTTTTTTTGTCCACGACTATTTTGATTCCCTTGTCTTCGAAAACCTGATCATTCGGTTGGATGACGTTATCAAATTCAAGTTTATACGAAAGACCAGAACATCCACCACTATCTACTCCAACTCGTATGAAAGTATCAGCTGGGCGATTTTCCTCCTTGATGAGATTAATTGCATGTTGTTTGGCATTTTCAGTTACCGTAATCATTGGTTATCAGTTTTATATGAAACCGCGTTTATTTAGACTAAATCTAATTAGTGGTCAAAATTACCTACTTTTACGGTCATTTGCAATGATTTGGTCAGGAAAATTCATGTTTTTTATGATTGCTTCAATAATGGAGGCTCTTGTCTTTCCTTGCAGCAGGGATAGGAAAAAACATTGGAGGCAATAAATGGATTTTATGTTTTTTTCTATAATCCGCTAACTTTCTATTCCCCACTCCGAACTACCTTTACACAATGCTCGACAATCAATCTACAACGGAACTTTCCAAGCTCGGCGAATTTGGACTAATTCATCATCTTACCCAAAACATTGAAATAAAAAATCCCACTTCGCTAAAAGGAGTGGGTGATGATGCGGCTGTCATTGATTATGGTGGCAAGAAGGTGAGCGTTGTTTCAACTGACATGTTGGTAGAAGGTGTTCATTTCGACTTGTCGTATGTTCCCTTAAAACATTTGGGATACAAAGCGGCGACAGTTAATTTTTCAGACATTTTTGCGATGAATGCAATACCGAAACAGTTGTTGGTTTCCATTGCTATATCCAGCAAATTTTCATTGGATGCAATTGAAGAATTGTATTCCGGAATGTTAGTTGCTTGTGAGCGGTACGGAGTTGATTTAGTTGGAGGCGACACTACATCATCGACAAGTGGATTGATTATTTCCTGCACTGCAATTGGAGAAGCTGAAAAAGAAAAGTTGGTTTATAGAGATGGCGCCAGGGAAAAAAACCTTTTGTGCGTTACAGGCGATCTCGGTGGTGCATATATGGGATTGCTAATGCTTGAGCGGGAAAAAGAAGTTTTCAAATCCGATCCAAAAATTCAACCGGACCTTGAAGGAAATGATTACATCTTGGAACGACAATTAAAACCAGAAGCGAGAATTGATATCATTCAAATGCTTGCTGAGCGTGGAGTGCAACCAACCTCCATGATCGATATTTCTGATGGACTTGCTTCAGAACTCTTACACATTTGCACGCAGTCGGGAGTGGGAGCACAGCTGTACGAAGAAAAAATTCCTATGGATCCAATGACTTTTGATCGTGCAAGAGAATTCAGTCTTGATCCTACCATGTGTGCGATGAATGGAGGCGAAGATTATGAATTGTTGTTCACCATTGCCATGAAAGATTTTGAGAAGTTGCAGAACAACCCTGATATTACTTTCATTGGACATATCACCTCAAAAGAAGCAGGAGTAAATCTTGTAACAAGGAGTAATACAGAACATCCGATTACTGCTCAGGGATGGGATGCTTTGTTGGGAAAATAATTTTTATTTTTTTGACAGACTCGGATATTTTGAATGAAAGTTTTTTTGAATTCAATAGATAGAATCAAAAATCAGTTCTGATCAGCATATTTTTCTTCTTGTTGTTCTTGGTCTTTCATTAGTTCATCATGTTTTTGACGACTCATCATTTTCCCAAATTTCCAACCAATTCCTGCGCTTAAACAGATACCCATACCTTGGTTTTCCTTTATGGTAAGTATTTGGCTCGACGCTTTTTGCTTTGTGTCGTAATATGAAAATCCAGCTTCTGTATTTAAAAGTAATCCGCAACGAAAGCGATAACTAATTCCAAAACCTGCGGCAACTTCATATCCAGCATAGCGGACATCTTTGAAATTTGGAAGGTTTTCAAAATCCTTACTGGAAAATGCACGATTTTCATTTCTGACAGTAGCAGCACTAAGGCCAATGTTGGAAAAGTGATCATAGGAAACATTTGCAGACAAAATCATATGGCCGCTATAGCTAGCTTCTTCCCGCATTAATATATATTGAGAACTTAAAGCGTATCCTTCGTTCTTCCAGTTTGAAGAACTAAAAATTGGCGCTCCTGAAAAAACGATTCTTTTACCAAAACGAATTCCTATTGATGGAACATATTGCATTTCGAAACCATCGCCACTTATAGTTCCATTGCAGGAAATATTATTAATGGCAATTTTTTTTTCTGTTGGTAAGGTGTCTTTGGCGTTCATTGCTAATGATCCTGTCAGTAGCAAAATTAATGTCATGGCGGTTGTGCGGAGAGTTTTCATTTGTTTGCGGATAAATAATTAGTACACAACAAAATTCCGAAAGAAAGAAGCAAACAAAAAGCCAATAGGGTCTTTGCACTTGCAGATGTAAGAATCAATCCAAATATGTTCAGCAATCTTTGACTATAAAAAACAAAAAAGAGGAGCTACCACACTCCTCATTTTTGTAAAAAAACCCCGAACCCTAACTTTTCTGCTTAATTAATTTTCCACATCAGCAATAAATGTTTTTTTTTGGAAATATTAGTTGATGAAAATTGTTTTTGATTTCATTTCACCGTTTTTGGAAATCAGTTGCACCAAATAAATTCCTGTTTGCGGCAATGCTATTTCGATAGTGAGATTTGAACTTGTGACGGAACTGATGAAGCGACCACTCATGTCCAAAATCCGCACGGTCATTTCCACAGTTTCATTTTGGATGATCATGATTCTCTCATTGCTCTGATCATTAATTATAGCAGGATCAAATTTGCTTGTATGGTTGAATTCCCCATTGTCCACAGATGAATTATCAAAGTTTGGATGGATGTTCGGACCTTGATGAATACTGAAGGAAGGAGCTGTTACAAACACAGAATCTAATGTTGTTTCTTGACAGCCTGAATTATTTATTGCTGTTAGGATCACTTCGTAATTTCCAGCGTTGTTATATTGATGTGCTGTGTTATTCTGTGTGTCCGTATTTCCATCTCCGAAACTCCAATTGTAAGTGATTCCGCCTGCAGAAATATTGGTGAAATTCACAACATCATCAGTTGTTGGATGATAATTGTCGATAGTGAAGGCAGGAATGATTTGAGGCGGACTTTTTACTAATACAAATGCAGAATCAACATTGACTGAATTTACAGAGGAGATTACGGTATAATTGCCAGCTGCAAGATTTGCAATAGTAGTGTCTTGTTGATTTACAGCGGTAGAATTTACCAATAAATTATTTTTATAAATGGAAAGATTCCAATTGGTGACATTTGGATTGATAACTGAAATTTTGCCATTATTTGAATTGAAACAAGTTGCGTTAGCTGTTGTTTTGAGAATTTCCGGGCCTGTATGCAAATAAAAATCAGATGCGAAGGCAAGGTTTGCGGGAAGCGTTAGTTCTAGTGTGTCACCAACTATTGGATAAATGTTACCAGTAGAAATTTGTTCAAGCCATGCATATGCAGGTCGGTTCGTTGTATCTAGGCTGTTACTTAAAAGGCTTGCAAGCAGTTTGATGGTTACAGGAAACTTTGTTGCAAATCCAAATGCAATTCTTGTATAACCTTCCAAGACTGGTCGTGCATCTTCATTTGTTACGATGGTATTGTCACTTGTCATGGTGAAAGGATAAACCATTGTCCCCATTGGGCCAACAGAATTCTGATCTCCAATATCAAAAGCGTCCAATGCGTCTGTGCCGTTGGAAGAAAAGGACATTAGTAGTGCAGTGGGCTGCTGCGTGCTGAGGTTGGAATTGTAAACAACGCTAATTTTCAATGCGTGTGTTATTGGAGCGGAAAAGACAGAAGCACTGATCAAGGTTGCAGTGAGTAGTGCGAGAGTGGTAGAGCGTGTCATGGTAGTAGGTGCTAGGGTTAATACATGACAAACATAAAAATCATTGCAGGGACAAGAAAGCCAATGACCTTCAAGAACTACTGTGTGTAAGATTTGGGGAATTGTTGTGAAACTGCAAAATGCTGAAACACAATTTAAGAATTGCACTTTTCACCAATGAAGATTGGCAATGAAAAGTGAAAATAGGATGATGGAATAAAAAGGGAAATGAAACTGAATTTATTTTGTCAAAATTCGAATTTGATTTTCGCTGAGGGGAACAAATTTCAGTAATTTATGCTGACCGGAATTTATCAATGAGAATAAGGAGTAAGCCTCATTTAGTTTTTTTATTTTCCCAGCTGATTTATCATTGATTGCGATTTTCAGGAATTTTGAAAATGCAACTGCCTGAGGAAATTGATTTGGAAAATCTTCCGATTGTAATTTTCTGGAAACACTTCGGTAAACTATTTCAGCAGACTCGTTTTTTTCACTTAGCAGCAACAGTAAGGTTTGGAATAATTTTACCTGAAATTCCGCGAAAGGGAAATTCTTGAAACTGATTTCATTCAGACAATTATTTAAAATTGCTGCGCCCTCCTGGTATTTTTCGGAATGGAAAAAACAAGCAGCGCCATAAATTGAATAATAGAAATACTCCATCACATTCTCAGTAGAAGGCTTTATTCCATTTTCCAAATATTCATTTGACAGCGTTGATGTTTTTTTGTTTTGTATCTCGTATTCAATTTTCGAACAGAAAAAATGTGGAGCAGGACACGTGTGTCCCAATAAGAGAAAGAGGGAAAGGTCCCTGTTTACATATTCATAGGAAACAATACTGTTTTTATGCAGATTTAATTTGTGGTAATATTCAAAATTCAAAAAATGCCAAGCAGTAATCAGAAACTTATATTGTTTGTCATCCGGATATTTCTCAAGAATTTCCCAAAACAATTTCAGCAAACCCTCTGTTGTCTCTTCCGTTTCAGGAATGTCATTTTCATTTCCTGCGAAAAGGGAATAGGAAATAGTGGCCAGATACAAAAAGGATTTTAGTCGATGCGAATCATATAATTTATTCAGATGACGCAATTCCTTTATGTAAAGGCCAAGGATATCAACTTTGGATTGATCACCGGAAAGCAGGTAATAACCCAACTCACGATTAAACGAACAAAGCAGTTCATCCGCCTTGTCAATTGCCAAGGAATAAGCAACAGACTTATTGTACAATTGCTGGTAATGATAATATTGATCGGTATGAAGGTGTAGTTTTTTTAATCCGTTGTATACGCTCGAAAGTTCCCTTGGCAAATCGGCTTTGATTAATTCAGTCTCCAGATGTTCCAATAGACTGATTGCAGTTTCCCTAGGAGTATTGTTCACCAGCTGCGGAACGGAAGAAATGTTTTTCAGTAGATCACCACGCGTATCACTTGCAATGCGAAAAAGATATTCCTGGGTTTTATCCAGCAATCTGGATTTGAGTGCATAATACGCAGTTGAGTTGATGCCAATTGTCTCACGGATTGCATCATCTTCCAATTTACCTTCCCTATATAATTCCAATAATTTTGAAAATTTTTCCCCACGATTCTGACTGAGCTCCCTGTGTAGGGCCTCATAATTTTCAGGGTTAAGCTGTTCAATTACTTTTTTAATCATATAAACCAAAACATCATAAAGTGCTTACATCCTTGTTGTCAGAAAACCATTTAGAATTTAAAAAATCGCTAATGGCTAAACTACGCCAATGAAGGTAAACAGTTTGCGTTTAATTGTCAATATCTATTTCTTTTATTTCTTTTCCTCTTACTTGTCGGTGATAATTCCTGCTGTATTCAAATTTATTATCGGTGTAATCGTAATTGATCAGCGCAACAGGCAAACCATAAAGCGTATTCCCATTTTTGTATGTCGGAATCATTTCTATTTCAAAATCGAAATCTGACATTTTGTTTTGTTTCGCGGTACAGACTCTGGTGTCGATCATTACAACTCTTTCATGAAATCCTTGTTTAATATATCGAATTGAATAATTGTGACCATAACTTAGTTTCAGACAAACTGGTTTTGCCTTTGCAACAAAAATTGTATCCGTTAATTGGTTTTCATCATAAATGATCAACTGATAATCGGGAACCCTTTCCTCATTGTACATAAGTGTTGAAGATATCTGTAGTCCAGGACCTTCTTGATTAATAAATTTTGGATTGGCGTTTATTGCCTGATTCAAAAACAACATTGCTATTGTTGCGATGAACTGAAAAATGTGTGGGGGTCTCATAGTTCTGATTTTTATTGTAAATCAAAACTACACGCTGGCTAATTTTCTTGAAATCCATTATCATACTAGGGGTTACGTGTGTAAGAAAACAAACAAAATTGTCAGGCCGTTGCCAATTTCTGAAGTGCGTCCTGTGTAAGTGGCTTATATAGGAATCCCTTCACACTTTTATATTTTTCAGAACGGCTTAGATCACTTGGGTCAATAGAGCTGGTGAGCATGTAAATTTTAATATCCTTGATGAGACTTTGATCAAGTTTTTCAAATTCTTCAAGAAAATGAAACCCATCCAGAATCGGCATGTTGATATCCAGAAAAATAATAGACGGAAGATGTTCCTTGCGAACATCTTTTTTGATGGTCATATTTTTTAGAAACTCAAGTGCGCTTTGCGTTCCGGTATTCACATAAACATTTTCGGAAAAGTTGCAGCCCTTTATCATTCGATCATTAATGAAATTATCGATTTCATTATCATCAATTAGCATGACAATTTCAAAGGTGCTTTTTGGGGGTTTAGGGGCCATTTGAAAAGTGTGTTTTCTAGTTAATAATGATACATAAATGTAAATATAAATAGAATAGGAAATTTCAAAAGAAAAATATTTTTAAAGCCCTTGAGGTTTGTTTAGCTTAACCAACTGTTTTAAAAATTGTAAATGCTTGAATCATGAACGTTTGAGAAACAAAAGTCAAGCATCGGATTGAATTTTGTTAAACAAAAAACGCTTTTACCTTACACATGAAAGAAATCAGGGAAATCGGATAAGTTAATGACACTTAACTTTGGTTGTTAAGTTAATAATAGCAATAGCTTTGTGGTAAATTAGTTGCCCATTTCAATTCGGCTTTTCATGGCAAACTTATTTTGAATGTTGTGAATTTATAAAATTGTTTTTCGCTTGTTACGATTACGATAAAGTAAACAGCTTAGTGATTAACCCCTACTAAGATTGCATTTAGAAGATAAATTCAATCTTAAAGTGAAAAAAGTGTTTGATGGATACGGAAAACAGTAAATGGAGTATTTTGATTGTTGAGCAGAATCAAAAAGCTGCTGAATTGATCAAAGTCGAATTGAGAAAACTGGGAATTACTTCCGTGGTGCACGTTGTGAACAAAAAGGACAATGAGCAATATTTTATTCCCGGTAAATTTGATGCAATCCTCTGTGATTATCTGCTTGGGGAAAACTTAGGCATCAAAATATTAGAGGAAGTCCGATTATTGGACGCAAGCATCCCTTTCATTTTTGTTTCTGAGTCAGTGGGAGAGGAGCGAGCCGTTGAGGTTTTGAAAAAAGGCGCAACCGATTATGTTTTAAAAGAAAAATTGGAGAAGCTCCCTTTTGTATTGACACGTGCAATCAACGAAGCAAAAGTAAAAAAAGCGGAGGCGGTGGCAGCAAAGGACGCGGCCTTTCGAGAAGGGCATTTCAAAATGTTGGTGGAAAACGCTGCAGGACTTATCACAATTATTGATGAGAATGGAAAGTTTATCTATTGCAGCCCAAACGTCGAAAGAATTCTTGGTTATAATGAAGAAGAGTTTTTGAAAAAAAATTGTCTTGATCTTATTCCATTTGAACATCATAATTCCGTGAAAGAAACATGGAAAACTGTTTTCAATTCGCCTGAAAGTCAATTCACTTTCATTCATAAATTTCTTTCCATTACCAACGAATTCCGAATTATTGAATCGGCAGCAAGGTCAACCATCGATAGCGCTGGTAGGAATATTCTGATTTTGAATTCCAATGACATTACTGAAAAATTTGAAAACGAAAAGCTGCGAAGAACTTCTGAAGAAATCTTGAAACGGGTAAATTCCATTGTGATAATGGTGAATGCAGACAATGAAATTTCATATGTAAGTCCTTCCGTAAAAAAAGTATTGGGATATGAACCGGAAGAACTTTTTGGGAAAGAATACTGGATAAAAACTTCGATCAGTGGTCTTGAAGCGGAGCAAAGAGAGAAAAGTGTAAAAAAACTTCTTCAAAACGGTGTTGGAGAAAAAGATCAATATGATGAGCGGGCGCTTCGTACAAAAGAGGGTGGAATAAAATGGATTGCTTGGGAAAAATCGAAGGCGACCGATGGTTCCATTATCGGTGTTGGCCAGGATATCACTGAAATCAGAAAGCTGGAAAGGGAAAAAAATGAAATGCAACAAAAAGTTTTTTCCATGCTGGAGGATCTTGTTTCACAACGAACGGAAGAGGTAGTAAGGCAAAGAAAAATCATTGAGCAAAAAAACAAAGACTTTACTGACAGCATTCAATATGCAAAAAGACTGCAGGATGCTATTCATCCAACCATCGATCATATCAGTTCAGTTTTTTCTGAAAATTTTATTATTTACAAGCCTAAGGATATTGTCGCAGGAGATTTTTTCTGGGCACATGAAAACAAAAACTATTTTATGATTGCTGTTGCCGATTGCACAGGGCATGGCGTTCCAGGTGCGATGGTAAGTGTGGTTTGTTCAAATGCGCTTGAAAAGGCAGTGAATGAATATAATTTGGTTGACCCAGGAAAAATTCTCGACAAGGCAACTGAAATTGTTTTGGAAACGTTTGTCAGAAAAGAATCTCTTAACGATAAATCACATCAGACCATAAATGATGGAATGGATATTTCCTTATTGGTAATTAACATGGAAACCAAGGAAATTTTTTGGGCGGGAGCCAACAGTCCCTTGTATTACATTCAAGACAATCGATTGAATAAACTGCGTGCCGATAAACAGCCAATTGGAAGTTTTGTTCGGCACCTCCCCTTTACAACACAGCACGTCAAAAATATTCCAGGAACAATTTTTTATTTATTGACAGATGGTTTTGCAGATCAATTTGGCGGGCCACACGAAAAGAAATTCATGAAGAAACGTTTGGTGGAATTATTTTTTAGCACGCGTAACCTTTCACTTTCAGCGCAGAAGGAAATTTTGAGAAAGACTTTTCTTGATTGGAAAGGGGAATTTGAACAGGTTGACGATGTAACCATAATCGGATTGCGTTTGGATGACAAATTCAACAATTAGGGACTATTATTATTTTAGTCATATGGCAGAAATTGATTTGAATATTTTGCTTGTAAATGAAAATCTAGCCGATGCTGAATTGGTGAAATTGGAATTGAAAAAGATGGGAATGCCATCTGTTGATCACGCCTTGAACAACAAGGAGTTTTTGAATTGTTTTGTTCCTGGCAAGTACAAAGCCATTTTGTGTGATTTTGGTGTGCGTGAAGTTTCTGGAATTGATATTTTATCTCAAGTGAGATTATTGGATGAAACTATTCCTTTCATTTTTGTTTTAGGAAATGGCGGAGAAGAAAAGGCGGTGGAAGTATTGAAACATGGCGCAACAGATTATGTTTTGAAAAGCAATCTTGAAAAACTTTCTTTTGTTTTGCAACGCGCCTTTAAGGAGGAGGCCTTAATAAAAGCGAAAAAGGCGGCAATAAGGAAACTTGAAGAAAATGATCAGAAATACAGAAGTGTTGCAGATGATCAAACCGAATATATCATTCGATGGCTTCCCAATGGGAAAATTGTATTTGTAAATAAGAGTTATTTGGATTTTCACGATTCCTCTGAAGTGGAAATGTTGAAAAAAAACTTCTTCGATTTGGTTCCGAAAAAAGAAATGGAACGTGTTCAAAAGAAAATTTCCTCATTAAAATCCAACTCACCTGTTTGTACCGACTCACACCAAGGTTATCGCCATGAACGCGGTTTCTTTTGGCATGAATGGACGGACAGGGCTTTTTTTGACGACAAAGGCACTGTCACCATTTATCAATCTGTTGGTCGCGACATTACGGATGAAAAAAAGGCTGAAATCAAATTGGCCGAGAATGAATCTAGATTCCGAATGTTGGTGGAAAATTCATTTGACATTTACAGCATTTGTGATGAAACAGGAAAAATTATTTATTGTAGCCCTAACGTAAAAAACATTCTGGGATATGAAGTTGATGAAATTGTAGACACTTCGGTGTTTAATTTATTTCAGAAAAAAGTTTCTAATGAGGCAATGAATAATTTTAAAGAACTGTTTTTTCATTCAAATAAAAATCATGTTTTCATTCATAAAATATTAGCGGCAAACGGCACCTACAGGGTTTTTCAAACCACAGGAAAAATAATTACGAAGGGTAAGGGCGAACGAACCGTTGTCTTTAATTCCAACGACATTACTGAAAAACAAGCTGTCGAGAAAAAACTTAAAGAGTCGGCAGAAATACTCAATCTCATTGATTCCATTGTGCTTGTTGTTGAACCCGATACGAACATCTCTTTTGTCAGTCCTTCTGTAAAAAGCATTTTAGGTTTTGAACCAGAAGAATTGCTTGGAAAAATGTGGTGGGAAAAAACAACCATGGGGCATGTTTTTATGCAAAGGGAAATTGATCGCGTTAAGGGGATCTTTGCACATGGACTAAATGAACATAACAGTTATTCCGAAAGGCTCCTATCTACAAAAGACGGCCAATTGAAATGGATTGGTTGGAAAAAATCGATGGGCTTGAATGGAACACAAATTGGTGTAGGCCATGATATCACGAGCAAGAAGAAAGCCGAACATGATTTAGAGGAAAGTGAAAAATATTTGTCCACACTTATTGCATCCATCCCTGACTTGCTTTTTAGAATTGATGCTGAAGGAAAAATACTCGATTATAAATTAAATGATGGTGGATCACTTTCTAATTCTAAGGTGGGAAGTCTTATGGGACTCAGCTACCTTAAGTTGATCCCAAAGAATTGCATCGAAATACACAAACAATGCGCAAGGGAAGCTTTGAACTCCGGGAAGGTTGTGAGTTATGATTTTGAAATAAAAATGCCTCAAGAAAAATCCCTGTTTTTTGAAACTCGAATTAAGGCAAATGCGCTCGATGAACTTATTTTAATAGTTCGTGATATCACAGTTAAAAAAGAACAAGAATCATTAATTCATGAAAATGAAAGAAAGCTAAACGAGGCGCAGAAAATTGCAGAGTTGGGAAGTTGGCATTTTGATTTAGTCAATAATGTGCTCGATTGGTCCGATGAAACCTGTAGGCTTTTCCTAGTGGATCCGGGCACAAAAATGACACTTGAACAGTTTTTTGCCTTTGTGCATCCAAGTGATTTGGATTATTTCAAGATACAATGGGCTGCAGCATTAAAGAGTAGGGAATACGATTTTGAGCATCGAATAATTGTAAATCAGGAAACAAAATGGGTGCGGGAAATTGCCCGTTTGGAATTTAGTGACGAAGGTGTTGTTATCGGTGGTGTTGGTATTATTCAAAATATTACCGCAAAGAAATTAGCCGAACAGGAATTAATCCGACGGGAAGTAATGTTGGCGTTCAGTCATAAACTTTCCAAGACGGGTTATTATTCGCTGAAAGATTCCAAGTCCGTTCCTTTCTGGAGTGATGAATTGTATGCCTTGTTTGAAATCGACAGTGAGTTTATTGTCCCATCATTTGACTTGTTTTTGAAATTGATTCATGAAGATGATTTCGATCGTATGAAAGAGTTTCTGGAAAATCAGAAAATAAAACCATACTCCTTTACGATTGATTATCGGATTGTCACTTTTTCAGGGACAGAAAAAAACGTGCGAGAGACTTGTGAAATGGTAATAGACGAAGGGGGAGAAAAAACATTTATTGGAGTCATTCAGGATGTTACAGAAACCAAGGATTTCGAAAAAGCACTACTGCAGAGAGAAAAACAAATTGAAAGATCTACTAAACAAAGTCGGGAAATCATTGAAACTTCCGATCAGTTTTTTTACATCAGCAAAGTTAATCCACCTGAAATTTCAGGAAACAAGATAATTTTTGCAAGCCCTCAAGTGGAGGAAATATTTGGAGTTTCACCTTCAGAATTCATTAGTGCTATTTCCATTTGGCATCAAAGTATCCATCCGCAGGATTTTCCATTGGTCATGGAGGCGGCCAAAGAATTGTACAAGACAAAAAAACCACTCACTCTAATTTATAGAGTCAAAAATAGACTTTCAGAACAGTATTGTTGGGTGGAAGATTATGCATGTCCGCATTTGGATAACACGGGAGAAATAATTGAATTGTATGGTTCTGTCAAGAACATTGACGAAAGAAAAAAAGCGGAAGAAGAATTGTTGAAGCGTGAATCACTTCTAAGGGAAGCACAGCGAATTGCAAAACTGGGAATGTGGGAATGGAATTTGGATACAGACCAGATTTTACTTAGCGATGAAATGTTCAATATTCTCGAAATCAGTAAGGAAACTTTCGGTGGAAAAGTTAAAAATTTAATTGAATTGGTGAGCCCAGAATCAGTAGCACGATTCACAGAGGCGCTTTCAAATGCAGTCAATCGGTATAAATCGGAAGATGTAGAAGTGAAAATTGTAACTCCGAATGGAAATGAGAAAAAACTTTTAATTCGTGGAGCCGATCAAAAAGATTTGAGTGGCCCTATGAATATTGTTTACGGTACGCTTCTAGACATAACAGAAATATGGACTTCTCACGAAGCTTTATTTGAAACGGAGCAAAAGTTCAAGAAAATATTTGAAAGTATTGATGACATTTATTTTCAAGCAGATTTGATTGGAATATGTACCACGGTGAGCCCTTCTTGTATTAACATATTAGGTTATGAACAAGAAGAACTTGTTGGGAAAAACATTGGCTTTATTTATGAATTTCCGGAAGTTAGAGATGCGTTAATTGGTCAAGTGATGGAAAAGGGAACAGTACGAAATTTTGAAACGTCATACATTACAAAAAACGGAAAACGAATTTTTGTATCTAGTAATTTATCACTGAGATATGATAATGAAGGAAAGGTTTTAGGCACACAAGGAATTACAAGGGATATTTCCGAGAAAAAGAAAAACGAACTTGAACGTGAAAAATTATTGTTGGAACTGACAAATAAATACAATCAGCTCATGCAATTCAATTATATCGTTTCGCATAATCTGCGTTCTCCAATTACAAACCTGCTTGGTTTAACCAATATGTTTGAACCTTCCACTGACGCCAAGGAACAAAAAGAAATCATCAAACACATTCAAAATTCCGCCTTGTCAATGGATGGACTCGTCAAGGATTTGAACATGATCCTTGCAACGCAGACTGCGATCAACGAGCACAAGGAAGATCTATCGTTGATCAATGTAATTGAGACCATAAAAAACAATCTTCACACACAGATTGTTGAAAGTTCAGCAATGATCATTTCCGATATTGCCAGTGATAATGACACTTTATACACCATCAAAAGTTATCTTCAAAGTATACTTTATAATTTGGTCAGCAACTCAATAAAATATAGATCAGATAATAGAAATCCCATCATTAGAATCTCATGTATCAAACAAAAGGAAAGTACAGTGATTTCTGTTGTAGATAATGGCAATGGAATCGATCTTGCCATGTTTCAAAAGCAATTGTTCGGACTTTACAAACGTTTTGACCTTTCGAAGGAAGGAAGAGGTCTTGGTTTGCATATGACAAAAACACAAGTGGAAGCACTTGGAGGAGAAATAAAAGTGGAAAGTGAATTGGGAAAAGGAACAACGTTTACAATAACGCTTCCGAATTGAGTAGGGTATAGTTTTTTTTTGGAAATATTATTTTAATATTCCACCACCATCTCAATACCCAATACCCAATACTCAATACTCAATACCCAATACTCAATACTATTTCTGATCCCTAATTACCATTATGCCGATTTCGCCCTTCTGTTTAATGGAGGCATTTTTATTTGAAGTGGATTTCTTTTTCTTCGATTTTTTGAAAAAGCGAACCGTTAAAGTTTTTTCCTCGCCAACCTTCAGAATTGATTTGAAATCAATTGTCAATCCGGAAGAACGTTTGATACATTCCCCTGTTTCATCATAAACCTCAAATGAAACTTCTTCATTCATTTTCAAAACATGTTTCACTTCATCATAGTCAGCGATGTAAGTTTTACCCTGAAAATTAAATTCTGCATGCGTAGTGGCAGCATCCTGAGCATAACCAACTTTCGCCGTGAATAGCAAAATCAAGAATAGGAAGATGTTTTTCATAAATCAAAAGTAAGTCTTCTTTAAGTAAAAGTTCTCAAAAAGTCTTTACAAAATGAGTTTGTGGTTTGATACTTTGAGAAGCAAATGTTTGGAATTGCAGGCGTTTTTAAAAATAATATTCAGTGGTTAAAGAATTAAAATACCTTTGCCAAAAATACAGTAACCCCAATGAAAAAATCACTATTGTTTTCCCTCGGAATTTCCCTTGCAATAATTTCTCAAGCACAGATTAATTCTCCAAATGTTATTGCAGTAGGTGGAAATTATTTTGTTGCAGGATCATTTACCAATTCCTTCACCATAGGTGAAATGGCAATGGTTTCCACTGCAAGCACTGCAAGTTTTATTCTCACCCAAGGATTTCAGCAACCCGCTGACGCCGCAACAGGAATTGTTGAGAGCAATCATCTCTTGGAATTTTCAGAATATCCAAATCCTTCCAACGGATCAATAAACCTAGATTATTCCATGATTACTGCTGGGAAAGTGCGCACTGAAGTCTACAATGCTCTTGGACAAATTGTCTTCAATAACCTTGAAGAAAAATCAGTGGGCGTGCAACACGACCATCTTGACCTTTCAACTTTTGCCAATGGTTTTTATTCAATCCGATGCACTATTCTGATGAATGATGGCAATTACAATTCTTTCATATCACCAATTACATTAACCAAGTAATTTACCCCTAACCAATTCAAAAATGAAAATTACACGATTACTCCTCCTCATTTTTGTTTGTGCCGCTTCCAATTTGTTTGGCCAAGCCCCACAAGCAATCAACTATCAAGGAATTGCTCGAGATCTTTTGGGAAATCCACTTTCAAATCAAGCCGTTGGATTGAAGTTGACCATTCATTCTTCGTTTTTAACTGGCCCAACTGTGTATCAGGAAACTTTTACGGTTACAACCAATCAGTTCGGATTATATTCCGTTCAAATTGGTAGAGGCGCTCCAACGACAGGAACTTTTTCTGCAATTACCTGGGGAACAAATTCACACTTTCTTGAAGTGGCCATGGATCCAACTGGAGGAAGCAATTACATTGCAGCAGGAACAAGCGAATTGATTTCTGTTCCGTATGCGCTCTACGCCGAAACTTCTGGAACCGGTGGTCCTACTGGTCCTGCAGGTGCAACAGGTTTGCAGGGTGCAACAGGAAATGATGGTGCAACTGGTTCGCAAGGTGTTGCCGGTCCAACAGGCCCTTCAGGTGATGTTGGTGTGCAAGGTGTAACTGGCGCAACAGGATCGACAGGCTCAATGGGCTTGACTGGCGCAACTGGAGCAACGGGATTAATTGGTGCGACAGGTGCGACTGGTGTAACAGGTGCCACAGGTCCAACAGGTGCTGGTTTGTTGGCAACCTATCGTTGGGCAACTTTCCATACATATGATAATGCAACAATTGGTTGGGCGTTTGGAAATGATCCAAGTTTTTTTGGCGGAATTCCTCCTTCATCTTGGACAGATGGCAATGCTTTAGCCTATCAAATTTCTCCAAATAAGGATGTGCAAAGAACCTTGTATCAGAATAAAGGGTATGCCAAGGAGAATGCAATGATGTGCAATGATGTTTGGGAATGCTACAGTTCCACCGATGGAGAAGTATTTACAGTGTTGTTCAGAATAAATAATTCAACGGGATCTGCCATCAATTGGACCCCAAGCTTTTATTATTCAGCTTATAATCCTTGGAGCGAAATGGCAAGTATCACCGTAAATGGTGCCAATACATGGTCATCTGGGGCATCCGGAAATGGTGCTGTGACTTTATCAATTCCTTCAGGTCAAGTAAGCACGGTGATTTTTGTTTCTACCTCTGGGTTCCCGCAATCAACTGGTAATTTAAATGCTCGTCTTTGTCGATTGGCATTCTATAATAATAGTTTGGTTCTTCCTGCTGGATTGTCATTTGTTGATGATCTAGATACTGCAACAGGAGGTTGGTCAAATTAGCCGATTCGAAAAAAAAATAAAATAAAAATCTCTCCTGAAAAATTTCAGGAGATTTTTTTTGGCTTCACTTTATTACTTGAAATAAGATATGTGTTCCTGTATTGTTTTTCGAAAAAATAAAATACTGAAAAACAATAAGTTAATATAAAACCACCGTTGTATACTTAAAAAAACAGCACCAAACCATGTTGCGCATCATGGTTTATTTTTATTTTTACGAAAACTAATTTGAATACAATGAAAAAAAACCCTACTTTTTTCTATTGGAATTCTGCTTGCGTTTTGCTCAAAGGCGCAAACCAATTCCCCAACCGTAATTGCTTCTGGTGGTGATTATTTTGTTGCAGGATCCTTTACCAATTCCTTTACAATAGGTGAAATGGCAATGGTTTCCACTGCAACCACTGGAAGTTTTATTCTGACCCAAGGATTTCAACAACCAGCCGCCCCCGCTACGGGAATTGTTGAAAACAACCATTTTCTGGAATTTTCAGAATATCCAAATCCTTCCAACGGATCAATAAATCTGGATTATTCAATGATTTCTTCTGGAAAAGTTCGCACTGAAGTTTACAATGCTCTTGGACAAATTGTCTTCAATAGCCTTGAAGAAAAATCAGTAGGCGTACAACACGACCATGTTGATCTTTCAACTTTTGCAAATGGTTTTTATTCGATCAGATGTACAGTTCTGATGAATGATGGCAATTACAATTCTTTTGTATCCCCAATTACCCTTACCAAATAATTTTTTCTAACCCCTTAAAACTGATCGATGAAAATCACACGTCTACTTTTAATCGCATTTGTTTGTGCCGCTTCCAATTTGTTTGGCCAAGCCCCGCAGGCAATCAACTATCAAGGAATTGCGCGAGATCTACTCGGAAATCCACTTGCTTCACAGGCAATTGGTTTGCAATTAACCGTTCATTCAACTTCTGCTACAGGCCCAACAGTTTATCAGGAAACATTTTCTGTAACAACCAACCAATTTGGTTTGTACGCAGTTCAAGTTGGTCGTGGCACTCCCGTTAGCGGAACATTTTCTGCTATCTCTTGGGGAACCGATTCACACTTCATGGAAGTAGCGATGGATCCTACAGGTGGTAATGCCTATGTTGCAGCAGGAACAAGCGAATTGATTTCTGTTCCTTATGCATTGTACGCTGAAACATCTGGTACTGGTGGCCCAGCTGGACCAACAGGAGCTAATGGAGCAACAGGTGCAGCGGGAGCTGATGGCGCAACAGGTGCACAAGGTGTTGCTGGCGCAACAGGAGCAGATGGCGCAACAGGCGCACAAGGAATTCAAGGTTTGACTGGTGCAACAGGAGCAGATGGTGCAACAGGTGCACAAGGAATTCAAGGTTTGACAGGATTAACAGGTGCAACAGGCGCGCAAGGAATTCAAGGATTGACTGGATTAACAGGTGCAACAGGCGCACAAGGAATTCAAGGTTTGACAGGATTAACAGGCGCAACAGGCGCACAAGGAATTCAAGGTCTAACTGGATTGACAGGCCCTGCAGGTCCAGCAGGCGCAGCAGGTGCAACCGGCGCACAAGGAATTCAAGGTTTGACAGGATTGACAGGCGCGGCAGGCCCAGCAGGTCCAACAGGTGCACAAGGAATTCAAGGTTTGACAGGATTAACAGGTCCTATTGGACCAACGGGTCCAGGAACTGTAAATGGAACTATTAATTACATTTCGAAGTTTACTGCAGCTACCACACTTGGAAATTCCCAGATTCAAGATAATGGAACCTCGACTTCAAATGGTTCGATACCTCCTTCGACTTTATACCAAGATTATGTTTACCGTATGCAATTAACCGCAACTGGCGATGGCCAGTCAACACTTTATGGTTTCCGTACTCGTGATTCACAAAATGATGGCACCGCTTATTCACAAGTTGCTGCTAACGATGCTGCTCGTGGTTACAACTTCTGGGGAGACCTTTACACATTCGGTGTTGGTGGATGGAACTACAATGACTATTCTCGTTGTGGTGGTACATTCGGAGCTGATGTAAACGGTGCTTATTGGGGATCTCT
>CAIQQJ010000105.1 GCA_903873905.1 uncultured Flavobacteriales bacterium | reverse complement strand
TATTTCAATTGACAATTCCTGACAAGCCCCATCTTTCCCATCTGCAATCTGTAATTTGATAATCTGAAATCAATCAGGGCGTGCCCCCAACAGAAGTGTTGGGGCCGGGCTATCCGTTCCAAGTCCTCAGCCGCAGTGTCGGGTTTGAGAACCCGACACCACGGCTTCCGGGCTTTCCACTACTATCCCTCACGCAAGGTATGTTTTGCCACAGCGACACAGCGTTTTCAAAAATGCTGTTCTATTTAATTGACCAAAATTATCAGGGCACTGCAAAGTATCCTCAAAACTCCAATTCGGCACAAGATTAACCTGCCCGCTCGCCATTCCGCTAAACAAAAAAGAAAATAATATGAAAAGGATTTTTTTCATTTACCAATGAAAGGTAGGGAATTAGAAATTCAATTCATCATTTTTCTGCTTCCCAATTTTCTGCCATTTGCTCCCGAATATTCAGTTTCAAGAAACTACTTTTGTTCCAATAAAGTCTAAACCCCTCGAATTCGAGAGGTTTAAAGTGGTGGAATTCGACCACTTTAATTATGGCAGATTCGTCACAATTAAAACAAGCGTTATGGCAAAAAGTAAAAGCATTACAGTGAAAGGAATAGAAATAATCATTGTGCAAAATAACAATGAGGATTTTATCTCGCTCAGTGGAATTGCCCGTTTCAAGGACTCGGAAAGAAGCGATTACATCTTACAAAACTGGATGCGAAACCGCAGCACCATTGAATTTATTGGCCTTTGGGAGCAATTGAATAATCCAAATTTCAAATCCATCGAATTCGATGGATTTAAAAACCAAGCGGGGGCAAATAGTTTTTCTTTAACACCCAAAAGATGGATTGAGACCACAAACGCAATTGGAATCATTTCAAAAGAAGGTCGATATGGCGGAACATTTGCCCATAGAGATATTGCTTTTGAATTTGCTACCTGGATTAGTGCAGAATTCAAATTGTATTTGATTACGGAATTCCAGCGATTGAAGAATGAAGAAAGTAAAAATCTCAAGTTGGAATGGAATCTTCAAAGAACAATTTCCAAAATAAATTATCACATCCACACAGACGCAATAAAAGAAAAATTAATTCCCAAGGAACTTTCAAAAATCCAAATCAACATCATTTATGCCAATGAAGCCGATTTGTTGAACATGGCATTGTTTGGCATGACCGCGAAAGATTGGAGAGAAGTAAATCCTAAAACCGAAGGAAATATCCGTGATGAGGCGACCATTGAACAATTGGTGGTTTTGTCAAACTTGGAAAGTATCAATGCCGTTTTAATTCAACAGGGTCTGAAACAGCATGAACGTTTGATGCAACTGAACCAAATTGCCATCTCCCAAATGAAATCCCTATTGGGAAATAGAACCATTAAGAAACTCAAATAGAAATCCACAATTTCCTGCTAATAAATACTTCCTTTAACAACAACCATCAACCGCCAACCGATTACTTTTAACCTCGTGAAACGTATTCTCAACAAAACACTAACCGTTAAGCAAATTGGCGCACTCATCATTCTCCCTTTGGCGATTGTTGGAAGCACCTTGATGTTCATGAATGGTGGGAAACCTGTAATCATCAAATCAAAAATTACAGGAAAAGATTCTGTCGTGAAAAAGGAAGTGGTGGAAATCGACACGTCTGCAATGGGACGTTTGAATAATTATGTCGATTCCATCAATAACGCTTCGCAACTTTTCGGAGGAAGCTGGAGTTTTTATTTGACGACCTGTGATAGCGGAAAAGAAATTTGCAAGGTCGATATCGATCATGGTCTGGAACCTGCTTCTGTTATGAAGGTTGTTACAACAGGAACAGCACTTTCCATTCTCGGACCAGGATTTCGCTTTTCAACTTTGTTGCAATACGATGGAGTCATAGAAGGAAAAATTCTCAATGGAAATATTTACATACACGGTGGCGGCGATCCAACGCTCGGTGCAGAATCTTTTGGAAGCAGTGTCGACAAAGTGGTAAACGGTTGGGCCGTGGCAATAAAAAAATTGGGAATTGATAGTATCGCAGGTTGTATTATTGGCGATGCAGAATCTTTCGATCGTGATCCAATTCCCGGCGGTTGGACATGGACCGATATGCAAAGTGATTACGGCACAGGACCAAGCGGATTGAACATTCGCGAAAATCTTTATGATTTGTTGATCACTGCAACTGCAAATGGAACGAGCATTCGAACATCACCGCAAATTCCAGGAATGAAATTGTACAATCAGGTTATTCATAATCCTTCCATTGGAAAATCATATGCGTATGTGATGGGTGCGCCATTTCAATTCGAACGAACTGCTATGGGTGAAGTTTCTTCCTCCTTGCAAGAGCGAGGTGCAATTCCTGATCCTGCATTGTTCTGTGCACAAAGTTTGAAATCATCTCTGAAAGAATATGGAATTGGAATTCGTGATTCCGCAACCACTTTGCGTTTGATGAAATTGAATTACATCAAATCAAATGCGAAAGAAGGACGAAAAGTGATCACTTCAAATTCTTCTCCATCACTTTCCGAATTGGTATATCATACCAATCAAATCAGTCAGAATTTTTATGCCGAAAGTATTTTGCGTGCCATAGCTTGGAAAGTGAATGGTTATGGTTCCACTACAGCAGGCGTGAATATTGTTTATTCCTTCTGGAAAAATCACAAACTCGATTTGCGGGGAATTTGTATGGTAGATGGTTGCGGATTATCGAGGTTGAATTCTATCACAACACATCAATTGGTGGAAATGCTGCGCGTATATGCAAAAGATTCTGCTGTGTTTCCTTCTTTCTATCGTTCACTTCCTATTGCAGGAGAATCAGGAACCATTCGCAAACTTGCTGATGGAACGGATGCTGATGGGAATCTTCATGCAAAAAGCGGAACCATGTCGCGCGTAAAATCATATGCGGGATATGTGAAAACACGTAGCGGAAAACTCTTGAGTTTTGCCATGATCGGAAATAATACGCTTTGGAGTGAAGTTGAATTGCGCGATAAGTTTGCAAAACTTTTTGTGCTGATGGCTGAATTGCCATAAGTACCAATCTAGCATAGACCCACGTATTGTCTAAATACAAACCTGTTTTTTTAGATTATTTCAACCCAATATTTTTTCGTGCGAAGTATCATTATTTCATTTGATGCACGTCATTACCGACTCTCTTCTATTAATTGACCTTTGTTCAACTAAATCTCACTATTATGGCAACGGATAAAAAGGTCGGAGACAATTTGATCTCGACTTTTAAAAAATCAATTTCTGATCTGGAAGAATTCCAGGTTCAGTTTGCTTTGGGAAAAGCTGAAGCAAAGGAGAAATATGAAGAAGTGAAGAAAAAATTCAACAACTTCCTTCATACGACCAAAGCGAATATTGCATTGGGTAAAGAGAGAAAGGAGAAACTTCAAAACGATTTCGAATACTTGCAAGTTCAATTGGCATTGGGAAAAGCTGAAACGTTGGAAGTGTTCAACGAGCAGAAGAAAAAAATATTTTCAGCTATCAATAAACTAGAAAAATCGATTGAGAACAAATCCAAGGTTTTTGTCGGCGATTTGGATGAAAAAATTCGCCACGAAGTTGAAAAATTTCGCATTAAAATGGAATTGCTTCGCGTTCAATATGAATTGGGAAAATTGAATGTGACAGATCAATTCGAAGAGAGAAAACATGAATTGTCTGAAAGTGTTGCAAAATTGAAAGCAAAATTTGAAGGGAGAAAAAAAGTTGTAGCCAAAACACGTCAGTTGCGGCATCAAGAGATGAGGGAAGCTTATAAACACATGAAAAAAGCCTTTGTATTGGGATAATGGTGCTGTAAATCCAGCTTTTCAATAGGCAAAATTGACAGGACTCGTTTTTGAAACATGTTTTAACATTTTTTGTCCTGTAAGAATTAGTTCGATTTTTTCATCTTTTCACGCCATAACTGCTTTTAACTAACTTTGAGGCACTAAAAAATCTATCGCTACTATGAAAAAGATTCTCATTCTTCTGCTGTTTGTCCCATTTTGGTTTTCCTGTAAAGATGATGGAGCTAAAACGGATCCTGTTAAAGACAGTCTTCAAAACGAAACCAATAAACTTTCTGGGATGAATAGCGTGCAAGCTGCATCTCTTGATTCTTTTTTCCGTGCCATGAATGATATCCAATCTAACTTGGATGAAATCAAGGCGAAAGAAAAAATTATCAGTCACGATACAGCTGGTGGTGATGTTGGTGGTCGCAAAGACCAAATCACAAATGACATTCAGGCCATTTATGATTTGATGGTAACAAATAAACAGCGACTTGCAGCAGCCAAGAAAAATTTGAAATCTGCAAATTTGAAAATTGCTTCCATGCAAACTACAATTGATAACCTCACAGTAGAACTTGCATCGAAAGAAACTGAAATTACTGAATTGAAAGATCAACTTGAAAAATTGAATCTGGAACTCAGCAATCTCACAATGAACTATACTGAGTTGCAAACAGAGTCAGATGTAAAAACGGATGTTATCAATACTGCTTATTACGCATTCGGAACTGCTAAAGAATTAACCAAACAAGGCGTTCTTACTAAAGAAGGTGGTTTTATTGGTCTTGGAAAAACACAGAAGTTAAGTGATAACATGAATACATCTTATTTCACAAAGATGGATATCACAGCAACAAAAGAAATCCAACTCAGTGCGAAGAAAGCAAAATTGGTTACAACTCATCCTGCAGGTTCCTATAAGATTGATGGAGCAGATGGTAAAGCTGACAAACTGATCATTTTGGATGCTGATAAATTCTGGAGCGTTTCAAAATATTGTGTGATCGTTGTAGAGTAATAAAAGTTAAAATTGTTTCTGAAGAATCCTCCATCATTGGGGGATTTTTCTTTTTAGGGTGGATTGTGCTCAATGTTTGGATGTGTTTATCGGAATTTAATTTGATGGTGGGATCAAAATATTTTCAAATTTGATAAACGTTCATTTGTGAATAACACTTGGTATTTCGAATACAATCAAATCCAATTCTTCTGCATTTTTACGAAACTTATTTATTTTTCATGCGGATATTATTTTTTCTCTTCTCCATAATTATTTTCTTCTGTTCCTGTGGGAATTCTAATCCGCCAAAAACAATTGCTCCAGCTATTGATAGTACAGAAATCATTTCAAAACAAATCAATGCGACAATAAAGAAACAACAGTTGGATACTTTTTTCGAGCACCGTTTTGTAGAAGGAAGATTCAGTGGTTGTGTATTGGTGGCACAAAGAGGAATTGTCCTTTATAAAAAAGCTTTCGGTTGGGCTGATCATGAAAAGCGCGATAGTTTGGAAATTACATCTTCCTTTCAATTAGCTTCTGTTTCCAAACAATTCACAGCAGCCGCAATCATGTTGCTTCACCAAGAAGGGAAACTGAATTACGATGATACGGTTGGGAAATTCATTCCAGGATTTTATTATCATGGAATCACGATCAAACAATTATTGACGCATAGGGGAGGCTTGGATAAATACACCAATATTTGCGATAATTATTATCGTACAAAAGGATGTGAACCGGTTGAATTTAATAATGACAGCGCAATTGATTTAATGGCAGCATTGAATGTCCGACCATTTCGTGAGCCTGATAAAAAGTTTGAATACAGCAATACCGGCTATGTAATTCTTGCTGATGTGGTGGAAAAAATAGCTCAACAACCATTTTATAAATTCATGCAAGAGAATTTTTTTACGCCATTAAGTATGATACATACATGGATTGCAACGGATGGAATGGTGCATAAAGAAAAGACAAAAGGATATTTTGCAAAATGGAATTGGTGGCAGGATAATTTTCTGGATGGAGTAACTGGAGACAAAGGTGTGTTTTCTTCCGTGGAAGATTTGTATTTGTGGGATCGTTCCTTGCGTGAGGGAACTATTCTAAAATTGGAAATTGTAAAAGATGCTTTCAAACAATACAGTCCTGATCTTGATAATAAAAAGTATTGGAATTATGGTTTCGGATGGAGAACAATTTCTTTTGAAGATGGAGCGGTTGCTGCTTTTCATAATGGATGGTGGCATGGATATACTTCCGCATTTTATCGTGGCACGAGTGATGATGTGACCGTTATTATTCTTTGCAATAAATTCAACAAAGGGATTTATAATATGCAACCCATATTGTCAATTCTTGGTGCGCACATTCTTCCTGTAATTGAAGAGGAAAGTGAAGTGGATACAACGCCCGATCAATCAAAAAAGGCACTTCCAAAATGTGTTGTAAAACCAAAAGTAAAATCGAGAACAAAACATAAATAATGGATCATCATAAAATTTCGGTAGAAAAATCAGCGCGGTATTTTACATTGGGCAAATCAGATTCAAACATCACAACAGTTTTTTTTGTTTGTCATGGATATGCCCAATCTGCAAATGAATTTCTTGAAAAATTCGAACCTATTCAAAATGATAAATATTATTTTGTTGCACCAGAAGGATTAAGTAGGTTTTATTTGCGTGGATCGAAAGAAAAAGTGGTGGCATCTTGGATGACACATGAAGATCGTGCTGATGATATTAGTGATTATGTTTTATTCTTGGATAAAGTTTATAAGGAAGTCATTGGAAAATTCTCATCTGATGTGAATATAATTCTGTTGGGATTTTCACAAGGCGCAGCAACTGCTAGTCGTTGGGCCGCATTGGGAAATTCGAGAATTGACAAACTCATTCTGTGGTGCGGATTTTTTCCAACCGATTTAGCAACAGGAGGAATCCCAGAGCGCATTGACTTAACAGTAGTTGCAGCATCAAATGACAGATGGATTTCTGCTAAACAAGAAGAAGAACAAGTTGAACGAATCAAGCTATTTTTCCCTGCAATGAAACACATTCAATTTGAGGGTGAACATGAAATTGATATTCCAACGCTGAAAAAAATTATTTGGAATTTGTAAATAGTGTTTTAAAAAATCGGGATGGCAGGTTTTTATACCCATCACCCCGCTTCTTGAAAAGATTATTAATTATTTACAGACTTGATGAATGCTCTGTAGGAACTGCATTTTCCAATGAGGGATCCTTTTTCACTTTATCATAAGCCCATTTAATATACATTCCGCCCCAAGTAAATCCAGCACCGAAAGTGGTGAGAATAATATTATCACCGCGTTTCAATTGATTTTCCCATTCGGACAAGCAAATTGGTAAAGTTGCAGTTGTTGTATTTCCGTATTTCTGAATGTTCAACATTACTTTTTCACTTCCAATTCCCATGCGATTTGCAGTGGCATCAATAATTCTTTTGTTAGCTTGATGCGGAACCAAGAATGAAATGTCTTTTGATTCCAAATGATTCTTCACCATCATCTCTTCAGCAACATCTGCCATTTTTTCCACCGCCATTTTAAAAACTCCTTGACCACTCATCTTGATGAAATGTTCGCGATTACGAACTGTTTCTTCAGTTGCAGGTCGTAAACTTCCTCCAGCAGGTTGATATAAAGAGAATCTTCCAGCTCCATCTGAATACATGGAAGCATCGAGGATTCCTGTTCCTGTGGTATCGGGCTCCAACAAAACAGCACCCGCTCCGTCTCCAAAAAGAATACAAGTACCACGATCAGTGTAATCTACAATGCTGGACATTTTATCTGTGCCAATTACCAGTACACGTTTGTGTGTTCCTGTTTCGATGAATTGACGGCCCACTTGCAATGCGTAAATAAAACCTGAACAAGCACCTTTCAAATCAAAACTCCATGCGCGTTTTGTTCCGATCATATCTGAAATGATATTTGCAGTTGCAGGAAATTGCATTTCAGGTGTTGCTGTAGCACAAATGATGAGATCAATTGTGAGTGGGTCAATGTTTTTTTTCTCGAATAATAATTTTGATGCTTCAGCACCCATAAAAGCGGAGCCTTTGTTTGGATCACGAAGAATGCGTCGCTCGCTTACGCCACTACGCTCCATTATCCATTCGTTCGTCGTGTCGACCATCTTTTCGATGTCGGCATTTGTTAGTTTATCTTCCGGTAACCAACAGGATACTCCAGTAATGGCTGCTTTAATACTTGTCATAATAAAATTTAGTTGATGATCAAAGTTAAGGGAAATCTACTTTCAGGGTGGTCGATTTCAATTGTCAATATGGTGTTCAGAACTAATAGGATAGTATTATAGTTAATAAAAGCAGTATTTTAGAGCTTTATTAATACGATGTCCAAAGAACCTTCCGACGCCCTTTTTCAACTCGTTCACCGCATGAGCAAAAGCGAAAAGCGGTATTTCAAACTTATGGCTTCTCGCCATGAAGCGGGAACTGGAAAGTTCATTCGATTGTTTGATCGGCTTGATCAGATGAAAGTGTATGATGAAAAAGTTTTATTGAGAAATGAAACTGCATTATTCCGAAGGCAAATCGCAAATCAAAAATCTTTTCTTTACGATTATTTATTGAAATGTCTTCGCACTTGCAATTCCGCAGCGGCAAGGGATATTATTCTTGCAGACCTTATCGGATATGTTCGTATTCTTTACGATAAATGTTTGTATCGTGATTGCATTAGAATGATTGATCGTGGGAAAAAGTTGGCAATGAAACAGGAACATTCTGTACAATTACTTCAATTACTTGATCTTGAAAAATTAGCCATCAAACAAACGGTTACGGTCAACCATGCAAAACGTGTGGATGAAACTGTTTTAAGAACACAACAAGTGTTGGAAGAAATTGAAACCGTGAATAAGTTTGAAAATCTTTCCATTCGCCTCAATGTTTTTTATGTGCAAACGGGATTTATCCGTGATAAAAAAGATTTGCTGAATGTTGAACGTTTTTTCCATCACACACTACCATCCTTTGATGAAAAAAAGTTGACTTTCCAGGAAAAAATATTTTTGTATAATGCATTGACAGGATATTATTTTTTCATACAAGATTTTAAGAGTGGATATCGATATGCGAAGGCGTGGGTGAGTTTATTTGAGGAACATCCTGAAATGATTCGAAATCACACACAACTGTACATTCGCGCTTTGAATAGTTTGCTCGTAGTGTTGAATAAATTTAGGTCGTTGGAAGAATTCGAATTGGTTCATCGTCGACTAGTAGGTTTGAAGCGAAGAGTGGATCGTGAAATGACGGAGAATATTAATCTTAATTTATTCAAGGCAATTTATATTCATGAAATCAATCGCCATTTTATTAGGGGAGAATTTCGATCGGGTACGCGCATTGTTGGAAAACTTCAAGGTGAATTGAATGAACTTCTTCCTTTGCTCGATCACAATTCTGTTTTGTTGATTGATTACAAAATTGCTTGTTTGTATTTCGGGGCAGATCAATATAAGAACGCATTGCATTGGCTGAATCGAATTATTCAAGAGAAAGATATTTCCGTGCGAGAGGATTTGCATGCCTTCGCACGTATCCTTGCACTTATTTGTCATAATGAATTGGGGAATGATTTGTTGGAGGAATCTCATATCAAATCACTTTATCGATTCCTCTTGAAAAAGGCCAGTCCCGACAATTCATTCGGACAAGGAAATCTTTCAGCTTACAATAAATTAATTCTTTCTTTTCTTAGGAAATTGCACCGCAATCTTTCCGAAAAACAATTGAATAAACTTTTCCTTGAGTTAAAGGAAAAGATGCAGCCTCTTACCAAACAACGATTTGAGAAAAGGGCGTTTTATTATTTCGATATTATCACTTGGCTTGAAAGCAAAATTGAAAAACGCAGCATGGAACAAATTATAAAGGAGAAGTCAGAGTCACTTAAGAAATGAATTTTTCTCCAAAAAATCACCTGCTTATTCACCTTTATATTTTCTTCGATAAAATGCCTTCTGCAAGGCTCGAATAATCAATAATTCTGCAATTCGAATTTCAAAGGGAACCTTTGCTTCTTCCTGTAATAATGCGTTCACTTTTGTTTCTGGAATATCCGCGCGATACAGCAAGCGGTAAAATTGTTCCGATCCAGGTCCTCCTGTTTTCTCGACTTCTCTTGCTATGAGTTCTCTCAAATCAAAAACATCACCGAAAATAATTCCTTGCAATTTCAACTCCATTCCTGAAGTAAGAAAGTCATTTTCCAATAACATAATTGCTTCAGGCAACAATGAAGCGACCAAATCATTTTGCTCCAGTGCGTTTGGCGGATTATCATTGTTCAACTCTTGCATATATTATTAGATGAATTTATTTCATTTACCAGAGCCCTCAAAATTAGAGGTTTTAATTCTTGGTTTTCAAAAAAACAGAGGTTATTCTTTGCCGACAAGTGTGTCAGTATTTCTATTAAAATTGTGACGCGACAGGGCAGGATTTAGGTTGAAGAAAATAGAAATAAAAAAAGGCCGATAAAAAATATCGACCTCCATTCTTTTTAGAAAAAAATTATTCTTTGTTAATCATTACGCGGGAGGAAAATGATTTTCCATTTTCACCAATGACAGTAATAAGGTAGATGCCCGATGATGCAATTCCATCATTGAATTCAAATTTATTGGAACCTTCCGAAGCAGAAACATCTTTTGAAGATATCACTCTGCCGCGTGAATCAATGATTGTTATTTTGTAATTGTTTGCTGAAGAAAGATTCATGACAACTTCCACTGCGTTACCTGAATAATAGGAAGTGAAATTATCAGAACTTCCAGCACATGATTCAGCTGAAATGATAGCGGAATTTGAAAACTGTCCATTGTAATCTGTTTGTCGCAAGCGATAATAAACTGTTCCGGCAACTGGTGTTGGGTCAACGAATGAATAATCATTCATTTGTGAAGATGTACCATTGCCCTCAATTCTTCCAATATCCTGAAATGCATTTCCATCGTCACTGCGTTCAACCTCGAAATAATTATTATTTGTTTCCGAAGCAGTAGACCAATTCAATAATTCATGCGCATCGCCATTACAGCTTGCTGAAAACCGAATGAGTTCTACTGGCAATGGGGCTGTGGTGGTGGAGAGAATTAGGGGTGTATAAGTATTCGATGCAAAAGATATTCCAGTGGCTGTTAATGAACCAATAGGTATAGAAACCGCAGGAGCTGATCCAATGACATTATTGCTAGGAAGCCATTGGGAAGCCCAATATTTTGCTCCTAAATTTCCAGTGTTATAAGGTGCCGTCAAAGTATTTTCGCTGCCTCTGTATGAAAAGGAAAGTGTAGCTGTTGTAGCTGCAGTACAGGTAATTTCCCACCATCGGTCAATCACTACTTGAACAGAACCATCTGTAGCAAGAATTGGATCATACATTTGTGAAACGGTTCCTGCCCAAGGTGTATTGTTTGTAACACTTGTTGCGCGTGTTGCAACTGAAACATTTGTAGCATTTACTGTACTGGTTTTATTGAATGTAAATGGAAGGTATGAACCAGAAACACCGAACGGAAAAATATATGCTCCTGTGTTTGCAGCTGTAGTGATGTTCCATTGTATGATACTGGTGTTGACTGATGAATTTGTTTCACTTACTGCGTAGCCACTCGTACGTGTAACAGCAGTTGTTGCAGGATTTTGTATGGTTACTTTGTAGGTGTTGAGGTACAATTCACCTGCTTGAAAATTCATTACTCCAGCTGCACCATTTCCAACCTGCGTTGCGATTTGAAGATTGGCAGCTCCAGAAGATTTATTTTCTGTGAGGTTATAAAAAGTTGTTGAAACTGAACCTTGAATATTTTGAGTGGCACTTCCATTTAGCGTAACCGTTTTCGTTCCTGGAATAAAAGTTCCATTGTTTGTCCAATTCCTTCCGACAAATAGATCTTGACTAACATCTCCTACAGTTGGTCCAGGACCAGCACTTAGAGAACCAGCCGAAATGGTAACGTCATTTGCAACTGAAATAGAAGTTGTGTTGGCAATTACCGGAGGACCTGTTGGGTGCTCTCCATTTAAAACAGCAATAACATTTGAAGCATTGACCGTTAAATTAAAAATTGGAATATCTGATTCTACTTTGATGTAATAAGGGCCACCAGAGGCAGTAAATGATCCTCCTATTTGCAGTGTTCCTCCTGTAAAGCCAGCTCCTGCAGATCCAAAATTATGATAACCCGAATTTTCTCCTGTAGCTCCACCTTTATTATTAATAATCATGGTTCCTCCTGACATGCTGAACGAACAGGTTGAATTGTCCATATTAAACACATCAATGTTTGCTGTATTACTGCCGATGGTAGAAAGATTAAGAACCCCGCCTGTCATTATATACGTCCATCCTTGCGTTCCATTAGAAATTCTTCCAGTAACATTTAATGTTCCACCAGAAATATTAATAGTTGCACTATTTATCTGTGGTGAAATTCGATCTCCCAATGCAAATCCGAAATTGACCGTTCCTGCACTTACTTGTAGTGTGCCACTTAATGACCAACTAAAGCTAGCAGTACTATTTATTGTTCCTCCATTGCACCATAACCTTGCTGTGCTCGGAATGTTGGGGTCAGACGTAAATGGAACTATGGTGGAGGCACTTGATAATTCAAATGTTCCGTTTGTAAGGATTAAGCCCCCATCATTCAAAGTAATTATACATTGTATGTCAATGATATTTGCTTGACTCGCGCCCTTGTTTACAGTAATGCTTTTGAACGCTGTAGAAGCTGCCGTTCCAGTTACTGTACTTGATGTTGTTCCAGAAAATGTAACTCCAAAACCTGCATTTGTGAAAGTGCCATTATTAATCAAGTTTCCATTAATGGTAATTGCTCTACTTAAGGTAACTGTACCTGTAATAGCCAGATTATTAAATGTGGTATATCCAGCAGCATTAGGCAATGTTAGAACAGATTGAATTTCAATTGTTCCAGTTCCTGAAGTGAATGTGCAGTTATTAGCAGACCATGTGCCTCTGATAATTAGTGTACCTCCATTAGTCATATTAAGTGCATCAGCACCGGAAAAGGAGGAAGATACATTTACAACACTTAGTGTATTAGTGCCGCCAACAGGCCAAACAATAGAGCCGATTGCTGTGTTGCCAATAACTAGGTTACCATATGCCAAGTTGGAGGCTGCATTATCAAATGTGCAGGCACCGTTAATATGTAGAATGTCACCAATGCCAGGTAGAGATCCTGAGTTCCATTTAGTTGCGTCACTGAAATTGCCTGGGCCTGTGAATAATTTGGTTGCACCAAATGCACTGTTTCCCCAAAATAGGAAAATGAAGAGCAGTGAGAAAATATTTTTCATACTTGAAAAGGGGTTAATGCGTCATTAATTGACAAAACATGATCTTGATCATGCAAAAGTATGATGAAAGAGAGAGGTGGGGGGATTGTTTTAGATGAATTGAATTACAAATCGATGAGTAGTAAAAATTTACCGATGAATGGAGGCCACTAAATAAATGGTCGCTGGATTTTGAATTGCGAAGAAAAAATTGGGATTTTCTTATGTAAAAGTTGCCTTGGAATTGGAGGTGATTTTTTCAGAATCTTAAATTTTTTCTGCCAATAATTTCCCTTACAGAGCACCTCACAAAAATCAATTTTTTAAAAAAAATAGTTGGGCAAATAGATCACACAAAAGCAAATCGAATTGTTCTGATCAACTTGAATAAACTTAAGGAAGAATAATATTGGGATGTTGAATTATTAATCAACAATCACTTTTTTCTGAAGCGTAATCTTTCAACAAAACGATCATTGATGATATGTTCTTCAATAATTTCATCTACATCATCAATTTTAACTCCAACATAAAAAATGCCTTCTGGATAAATGACGATCGTTTGTCCAAAATCACAAATATCCAAACATCCAGCTTTCTGTACACGAATACGAATGGGAAGATTTTTTTCTTTCAATTTTTTTCTGAACGCATCAATGATTTCAAGACCGTGTGCCTCACCACAACTTTTTCGAGAGGCGCCAGCAACGCGCTGGTTCGTGCAGATGAAAATATGTTTATTGTAAATGAGTTCTTCAGTTGCTGACATTTGTTTTGTTTTTTTAATTTCTTCGAGTGCCAGAATTAAAATTTAATCTCTAATGTGAAAGGTGATTATTATATAGGAGAAATTACCTAATCAGATTCACATGACCAATCAATGTTTTCTGTTCACTATCGACTACATTCTTGTATTCGATTTTCCAAACATAAACATCTTCCTGACATTTATTTCCCTTGTATCTTCCATCCCATCCCTGAAAGGTATCGTGCGTGTCGAAAATCAATTCACCCCAACGATCAAAAATCATAAAGCGATAATTGTCGGCACCTAAAATAGCCGGCATAAACAGGTCGTTGAGCCCATCTCCGTTTGGAGTAAATGTATTTGGAATGAAGAATCGATTTTCAGGAAGCACTTCAATGGTGATGTGTGCGGTGTCAGAACAACCGAATTGATTATATACGATTTGTGTTATAACATAACTTCCATAATTCCAATAGGTGTGTGTAGAATTGCAGTCGGTTGTACTATATCCATCACCGAAATTCATCACACACGAATCCGCATTCAGACTCAAATCATTGACCGTTATAAATGGAGAAAAAATGGAAACAACCGTATCGCTTACCGAAAAACCTGCAGTTGGAATAGGAAGAACATTAACCATATTAGGAACAAGGAACGTGTCAATTCCAATACAGCCATTTGAAGTTGCAATGATCAGTGAAACATTATAAGAACCGACATTTAAATAAGTATGAATGGGATTGGAAAGTGTAGATGTATTTCCATCACCGAAATTCCAAAGATATTGTAATGGAGTTCCTGCAATGGAACTGTCACTGAATTGAACGGTGAAAGGAACACAACCGTATAAAGGTGTTGCCGCAAAATCAGCAGTTGGAGTTGGATAAACAAAAACGGTATCCGTATACACACCCGTGCAACCATTTTCAACCACAGTCAAAGTCACAAGATAAACTCCTGCTGAATCCCAAACTATATTTTGCGGATCGAGATTTGTGCTCGTAGATGGATTTGCATTTGGCCCAAAATCCCAAGTTAATGTTCCATTACCCATGAATTGTCCGCCGGCAAAAAAGTTGAAACTGTTTCCAATTAAACATTGCCCAATTGGTGGAACAAATGAAGGCGCAACAGGAGGATAAATTTGGAAGTTCGTTGTGTTGGTGTCAGCGCAAGGAGTTCCTGGATTACAAATTAATGTTACAGAGAAATGTCCTGTGTCGCTGTATGTGTATTGTGGCGTGACAAGATGAGAAGTATCTGCAAGTGTATTCGGATCACCAAAATTCCAGAGATAAGTTGTTGCATTAAAACTGGTATTCAAAAACTGAACGTTAAATCCTGCGCAGAAAATTGTTTGACTTGGAATTGAACTAACCGTCAACAATGGACAAGGTGTTACATTGAATTGAAAATCTCTTTTATTCGTGCAAAGCAAAATTCCATTTCTGTATTCTTTACAACAAACACCAACTACCCATTGCCCTGAAAGATTTGGAGTGCCCGTCAACATCCCGGTAACAGGATCAATTGTTAATGCAGGATTTGAACTCAAGGGATAACCACCTGAGTAGGGAGCAAGAAATGGAACATAAGCATATGGAGGCCCAGCTGGAGGTTGCGGCATTGGATTTGCGGCATCCGCACCATCATAAGGAGAACAAAGTTCATATACCAATGAATCACCATCAGGATCTGTTGCAGAATGATCGAAAACAAGTGGAGCTCCTTGGCAAAGATAAATTGGAGGAAAATTATTGTATCGCGCACTATTATTACACAATGCTTGTGTAGTTGGAGGAATCCTAATCTGATAGGTTGATCCAACATTTCCGGGATTGATAAGATTCAAAATGGAATTGTTTCTGCAGCATCTTTGATAGGTGAGAAATAATCCGGCGCTTGGAATATTGGGCATGTGTTTTATTTCCACATAAACTGCTACTTCCACACATACACTTGTAGGTGGTGTATAACAAGGCGTATTAATTGTAGGTGGGACATTGGTTGATCCTGGAAGAATCATGGCTAGTGTATCCAACAAATTTCCATTCACATCAAAAATTCCAACTGAAGCAGGATTGTCATATGGTGCAATACCATTTAAACAATCGCGATAAACTTTAAGAGTAACGCGGTAATTATTATTGCCCAGGCAATCGTAGAAAATTTCTCCACCAACAATATGCGTCGCTTTTGCTCCTGTTGCTGACAGAAGAAAAAGTAACACAAAAAAAATAATTCGCCTTAGCAGGTTCATAGCGGGTAATCCTGGCATCTGGCGTTTCCTAATACTGGGAGTAGTTTCACCAACTAATTGTTGGTTGGAAAACGCGAAGTGTTTTTTTCTATTTAATAATTGTGAGATAGCCCGTCATTGCGGTCCCATCAGATTCCAAAAGAATATAATAATAGGTTCCATCAACAACTCCTGAGCCATTCCAATCGTTATGATAATCGGCACTCTCATATACTTTTGCACCCCAACGATTGTAAACGGTCAAACTTGTTCCTGGGAAATTTTCAAGTCCGAAGAAAACAAGATTGTCATTTGTACCATCACCGTTTGGTGTAAATACGTTTGGTGGTATTACGTTACAATCATGAATTGTAATGTTGATAGTATCTGTTCTGAAAGCATTACATCCATCACGAGTCAAAATAACAAACGAGCCATTCGCTGTAGGAACCAAAGTATTCATATTGTTATGAGAATTTGCCACAGTATCGGTACCGATTATTGTTCCCCATGTGTAGGTGTAGGGTAATGAACCGCCTGTTGCGGTTACGCCCATCCATAATGGATCGCCTGAACACAATATCATGTCGGGAGTTGTTGTTGTTGCAAGTGGGTTTGAGGATGGAAGGTAAACGGTTACCGTATCTGTTCCAGCAGGACTGCCGCAAGGATCTGTAACTGTTACCACATAATTTGTAGTGACAGTTGGCGAAACTGTTATGCTTTGCGTTGTAGCTCCCGTGCTCCACAAATAATTATAGGGCTCGACGCCTCCTGAAACAAATGCATTAAACGTAATAGGTGAAGCATTGCATATTGCAGTATCTGGTCCTGCATTCACAACAATCGGAAGGAAATCACTTATGTAAACTGTCAATGAGTTCAAACTTTGCACACAGGGTCCAGATACATTTGACGTTAATGTAAGCGTTTCGAGACCTTCTGTAATTAAGTCTTGCACTGCCTGAAGACAAAGTACAATTGAATCTTGTCCTGGAAGAAAAATTACTTGAGGTGGAATTTGTGGAATGTAATCAACTCCATTTGTAGCAGTACCAGTTACCGTAAGCGAAACGGTATCAGCTAATGATGTGTTTCCTTGACGCGCAAGAATAATACAGGCTTGACCGCAACCTTCATAAAGCGTAGAGTCATTATTACTTCCATAGGAAATTTGAGTGGAAAGATTTACTTGTCCTGTTGTAAAACTTCCTGCTTGTAAAAAAACGCCACCATCCACAATTCCATCAAGCGCATCAGCACAAGCAAGTTTGATGTGGTATTTTTCTCCACACAAAATTGGATATTTTGCAGTTAAAACAACAGTGAACCCATCATATTGCGCACATGTACCTGGAGGATTTTCATTGTCAACATAATAAGCCGGATTCACATTTGCATTTACATTCAAAGCAGTTACAGGTGTTGTTGTATTTGGAATAAGTGCAATATTCGTTGCAGGCAGCACCGTTGTAACACCACTTAAGACAAATGCAAAAGCGTCTGCAAATCCACCGGATACATATTCCATGTATTCATCTGTACCAAAAACATAATTGAATTTTACAGAATCAGCCTGTGCAATAAAATCGAATTCAAGAATACAAGCATTGTGTGTTGTTGCTCCACAAACCACATCGAGATAAGGATCTCCCGGTGCACCATTGTCAACTCCAGCACCAGTAGAATTGTTTGGTCCTTGTGGACCATATCCACTTCCATAAGTTGGATCGTTAGCTAGAATTGTTCCATTTGTCATTACAATTCCACTATCAATTCCAAGACCAGGACTTCCTGTATTTCCATTATGAAACCAACCAATTGCGTTGGCATAACCGCTATAGGTAATGTTGGAAGCAATGATTCCAGGGCCTAGCAAAACCTGTTGTACCAATTGCGCAGGAGTAAGCGCATTACTGGTTGTAAGTTGAGCTTTGAGGGAACCAAAAGAAGCTATCCCTAAAAGGACAGCCACGAAACGTGAAAGATTACGTACCTGTGGGTGCATGCGGAAATTTATTAAAAGCATTTTATGCGGAAGGCCAATTACAAATCTAACCTATCTGAGCCTGATTTTCAAGGAGAAAGAATGAAATCACACTTTTTGATGAAAAATGACAATTTCATGCGTTTTTGATTCTTTTTTCTCGCAATTTCGTCTCCCCAAAGGACTAAACGAAAGAAAAATATGAACCAGATCGATTACATCAACCAGAACAAAGACCGTTTTCTTAACGAACTTTTTGAATTATTGCGCATTCCTTCAGTGAGTGCCGATCCAAAATACAAAGGTGATGTTGTTAAAACAGCTGAAGCCATGCGAGCAAAACTTGAAGCGGCGGGAGCAGAAAAAACTGAATTGATTTCCACGGATGGTTTTCCTGTTGTGTATGGAGAAAAAATAATTGATCCAAACCTTCCAACAGTTCTTGTTTATGGTCATTATGATGTGCAGCCTGCAGATCCAATTGAACTTTGGAACACGCCTCCTTTTGAACCAACAATTCGCAAAACTGAAATTCATCCCGATGGCGCAATTTTCGCACGCGGTTCTTGCGATGACAAAGGTCAAGCGTTCATGCACGTGAAAGCGCTTGAAGTAATGCTCAAGACCAATACGCTTCCTTGCAATATGAAAATAATTATTGAAGGCGAAGAGGAAGTTGGTTCATCCAACCTTGGTATATTTTTGAAAAAATACAAAGAGAAATTAAAAGCCGATGTGATTTTGATTTCAGATACTTCCATGATTGCGAATGATACACCTTCCATCGATGTTGGATTGCGTGGACTTGCATATATGGAAGTGGAAGTGGATGGACCAAAAATTGATTTGCATTCTGGTGTGTATGGTGGTGCTGTTGGAAATCCGATTAATGTGTTGTGTAAAATGATTGCGTCAATGCACGATGAGAATTTTCACATTACCATTCCTGGATTTTATGATGATGTACTTGTACTTTCCGACAATGAAAAAGCGGAATTGAACAAGGCGCCATTTAGCCTTGAGAATTATAAAAAGGATTTGGACATTGATGATGTGCAAGGTGAAAAAGGGTATACAACTTTAGAACGCACCGGCACACGTCCGACTTTGGATGTGAATGGAATTTGGGGCGGTTACATTGGAGAAGGAGCGAAGACAGTTCTTCCATCAAAAGCATTTGCAAAAATCTCCATGCGTTTGGTTCCGAATATGACATCTGAAAAAATCCAGCAATTATTCGAAGATCATTTCAAAAAAATCGCACCGAAAAGTGTAAAAGTGAAAGTTACTCCGCATCATGGTGGAGAACCCGTTGTGGTTTCAACTACTTCTGTCGCTTACCTCGCTGCAGCAAAAGCAATGGAAGAAACATTCGGTAAAAAACCAATTCCAACTCGTGGAGGCGGATCAATTCCTATTGTAGCTTTATTCAAATCTGTTTTGGGATTGGATTCTGTTCTGTTCGGATTTGGTTTGGATTCCGATGCATTACATTCCCCGAATGAACATTATGGCATTTTCAATTATTACAAAGGCATCGAAACAATTCCGTTGTTCTACAGGAATTATGTGGCGATGAGCAAATAAAAACGGGATTGCCAATTTGATAATTTCCAATTGCCAATTAATGTTTTGTTTTTGGCAATTGGAAATTGGCAATTAATAAATTGGAAATTTTCCGATGAAAAAATATTTTCCCTTCTTGCTGATTCTTTTCCTTTGCGGATGCAAACTCGAGCCCATTGTTCCTAGTGGTGTCGAGAATGTGAAAATTGGAAACGTTGATATTCTTGGTGGAACTGTTTCTGGTGAATTGGGTTTGAAAATTAAAAATCCAAATAAATTTTCTGTTACCGTTTATTCCATTGATCTAGATGTTACAATCGCTGGCGTTCCGATGGGCCATGTGAAAATGGAAGACAAAATAAAAATTGAAAAAAATACCGAAGCTGTTTATCCTGTCAAGATCAATGCAAAATTGACGGATATCTTAGGAGGAATCCCAAAAATCCTTTCAGCGATTTCGAAAAAACAATCCAACGTGGAATTGAAAGGTTCAATAAAAGTTGGAAGTGGAATTTTCAGACACACTTTCCCGATAAATATCAATCAAGAAAAAGTGCAAACAGGAAAAAGTTAGTAGGAACGACTGTTGCCTCTATTGTAATTCTCCAAGTTTATCATTTATTATTTTCATTTGATTAGTTGGATCTTGATTTAACAAAGCAACCATTACTTTATAGAGGACCGGAAGTTTTTCTTTGAATTCATAAGGCGCTTCAAAAAAATGTTCAACACTTACAGCAAAAAATTCTTGTCTGTTTGTAAATGCATAAGCACGAAGAAAATCACCATTGTGTTTTCCCCCATTAAGAATGTGATCTGCTTCAGCGAGGTAAGGGTAAACTACATTTGACATGGAATCGTCATCTTCATTTTTTACTTTCTTCAGAAATTCCATGAAAAGTGCGTGACCAAATTCATGTAAGCCAACATTTAATTTGTTTGTTGGTTGCGCATATCCCTCGTCAAAATCCTTTATGGAAATTCGAATAGTTCCATTGGGAGTTGTGGCTCCTTTCATCAGTGGACCATTTTCACTCATTTTGAAAATTCCTGGATATAATAAAACGGAATTGAAATTAGTAAATGGAAAATCTGAAATTCCGAATGTCAATTCTGTTGCGGCTGCGGCAACATGGATTTTTGCAGCAAAATTCGGATCGTAATCATCTTCCCCTTCAATGGTAAACGTATTGATGAAATTCAAACAGCGAGTGATGAATTCTTCCTTTCCGTTTTGCGGTAGTCTTTGGTAATAGGGAAAAGCTTTTAATTGAAAGTCAACTTCCGATCTTGTTTCAGTTCCGTAATGTAGCTCGCCAACTTTTGCCTTTTCCGCACGGGCAATGGAAAATCCATCCTTGAAAATTCCTATTAATAGTCGCACCAGCAACAACAATAAAAAAATGGCGATTATGAATCCGATAGGACTTTCCCCGAAACCGAAAAGTAAAACAATGAAATGTGTAAACATTCAGATATGTAATGGTTAATTTCGCCAAACAAGATTACGAAAACATACCCTACCCAGAAATGAATTCACATAAATACACCAACAACTTAATTTCCGAATCAAGTCCTTACCTGTTGCAGCATGCGCACAATCCCGTGAACTGGCACGCGTGGAATGAAGCAACTTTGCAAAAAGCGAAGGATGAAAACAAATTGATTCTTGTGAGTATTGGTTATTCCGCTTGTCATTGGTGTCATGTGATGGAACATGAATCGTTCGAGGATGAAAAAGTGGCTAGCATCATGAATGATTTATTCATCTGCATCAAAGTTGATCGCGAAGAACGCCCCGATATCGATCAAGTTTATATGACAGCAGTTCAAATCATGACGGGACAAGGAGGTTGGCCCTTGAATTGTTTTACGCTTCCTGATGGAAGTCCTCTTTATGGTGGAACTTATTTTCCGAAGGGAAAATGGATGGATCTTTTATTACAACTCGCTGATTTGTGGCATGCGGATCCAGAAAAATGTAAACGTTACGCAGATGAATTGACGGAAGGTGTTAAGCATGCGGAACAAATTGTTGTAGAAGATTCATTCGAAGAGTTTTCCATTGACACGATCACCACTTCAGTTGAGCAATGGAAAAATCGTTTAGACAATTCCGAAGGCGGACCGAATCGTGCGCCGAAATTTCCTTTGCCAAATAATTATCAATTTCTATTGCGTTATGCGCATTTCAAAAAAGACGAAACCATTTTAAAAAATGTTTTGCTTACGCTTGATAAAATGGCTTTCGGTGGAATTTACGATCAGATTGGAGGAGGATTTGCGCGTTATTCTACGGATATGTTGTGGAAAGTCCCGCATTTCGAAAAGATGTTGTACGATAATTCACAATTGGTTTCACTTTATTCCGAAGCATTTCGATTGACAAAAAAAGAATTGTACAAAGATGTTGTTTATGAAACACTCGCTTTTGTCACAAGGGAATTGACTGCAATTAACGGCGCTTTTTATTCAGCACTTGATGCCGATTCAGAAGGGGAAGAAGGAAAATATTATGTGTGGACAGAAATTGAATTAAGAAAATTATTGGGAGAAGAATATATTTGGTTCGCTGACTATTTCAATGTGAATTCCATTGGACATTGGGAACATGGCAATCACATTTTATTGCGACGTGAAGATGAAAAAATCATCGCTGCTAAATATGGGATGAGTGTAGGACAATTGAGAGAAAAAATATCCAAATCGAAATCATATTTGTTGTCGATTCGTGAAAGAAGAATCAAACCGGGTTTGGATGACAAAACCTTGACATCATGGAATGCAATGATGTTGAAAGCTTATGCTGATGCCTACGATGTGTTTGGTGAAAATGAATTTTTGTTGGCTGCGATAAAAAATGCAAGATTTATTCGAGATGAACAACTCCGTGAGGATGGAGGATTATTTCATTCTTGGAAAAATGGTAAAAGTTCAATCAATGGTTTTTTAGAAGATTATGCATTTACAATTGAAGCATTTCTGACATTATACCAAAATACGTTTGATGAAGAATGGCTGAATCTTTCGAAAAGTCTTTCGGATTATGTGTTTAGGTATTTTGATGACGTTTCTTCCGGAATGTTTTTCTTCACGTCCGATGCAGATCCAAAATTGATTGCTCGCAAATTTGAGCTCTCCGACAACGTCATTCCAGCGTCTAATTCAGTGATGGCAAAAAACTTGTTTTATCTCGGACATTTTACAGGAAACACAGCATGGGTCGAACGTTCAGCGAAGATGCTGCGCCATGTAAAACAGGATATTCTCGGTTATGGAACAGGATATTCGAACTGGATGATGCTTCAATTCCATTTTGTTTTTCCATTCAGAGAAATTGCGATTGTTGGTAAGTCCGTTGATAAAACGAAGGTGATGTTCCGTGAGTATTACCTGCCAAATCAAATCTTTGCAGGAAGTTCCGGTCCGTCCGAATTACCGTTGCTGCAAAATAGGTTTCTTGAAGGGAAAACGCTCATTTACGTTTGCGAAAATAATTCCTGTGAATTGCCTGAAGAAAATGCAGTTAGTGTGATTCAACGTCTCAGGAAATTATAATCCAAGATGCTGAGAAAAATATTTTTCATTTCCTTTTCCTGTCTGTTGCCGCTTTTTTCCTGCGCTCAACTTTTTCTGCCCATTGACGACGACCCATTTGGAGTTCCGGTTCGATTTAATGTCGACAGTGTTTTTCGTCATAAGATAAAATCGATTACGGCAAACATCCAATACAAACCCGATGATCATATTATTTCGGATAAAGGGTTGAAAGAATATTACCAATTTGATTCACTAGGTCGTTTGCAATATTACTGGAGAACTAAAGTCCGCAATTACACAACGGATGTGATTGAACATCCCGCGACTTACCGGAAAGGAAAAAGAATTCGTGGCGAATATTCTGAATTTAAAAATTACTATGTCTACGATTCTGTGTTTGTGAATTATTATTACGATTATAAAAATGAGTTGAGTTGCCGTAGAGAAAGTGATGGTGATTTTTTTCACACGTGGTATTACATCTACAATACGGATGGAACAATTGCAAGACAAACACATTGCCGTGAAACCAATGTTGGACAAGGGCATTATAATTTTCGTTTAGGTGTTCAGTCCATTATTTCCCAAGAGGATTTTTCTTATGAGAAATATTCTCCGACACAAATAAAAAAACTTTGTCTCAACGATGAAGGGAAGCCTTATAAAGAAACCATGCTACTCTATGATAAGGCAGGCCACCTAATTGATTCGCGTGAATCGTATACAGCGGGTGGCATTCGTATTGTTACAACGTGGAAATATGATGCGCTTGGAAGAACTTCGCAATTAACCTACACTTCAAATGCTGGTGATGCGATCGCGGATATCACGCAATTCAATTATGATTCACTGGGAAGAATTGAGTCGATGAAGAGATTTCACAATTCAATTTTGATGGATGAATTTTCCTATTTGTATGAAAAGAGTTCACCAATAGCTTACGCATATATCAATCGCAGACATGTTGAATTGGGAATTGATATCGTGAAGTTTGATATTATTTATTGGGGTAAATGAGTTGAAAAGTTTATTTTCTGATATAGACTCGATTGCATTTTAATTTCGGAACTTTTCAACTTTTCAACTTTTCAACTTTTCAACTTTTCAACTTTTCAACTTTTCAACTTTTCAACTTTTCAACTTTTCAACTTTTCAACTTTTCAACTTTTCAACTTC
>CAIQQJ010000104.1 GCA_903873905.1 uncultured Flavobacteriales bacterium | reverse complement strand
GATGGTATGCGTGTTGTTTATGAACTTAAACGCGATGCAATTTCTAATGTCGTTTTAAATAATTTATACAAATACACTGCCCTTCAAACTTCTTTCAGTGTAAACAACATTGCACTAGTTGCTGGCAGGCCATATCTTCTTAATCTCAAACAACTGATCGGACATTTTGTGGATTTCCGCCATGAAGTTGTAATTCGACGTGCTAAATACGATTTGGAGCAGGCAGAGAAGCGTGCTCACATTTTGCAAGGTTATTTAATCGCTCTTGATCATCTCGATGAAGTAATTAAAATAATCCGCGCTTCTGCAACACCGAATGAAGCAAAGGAACAATTGATGGCAAGTTTTGGATTGAGTGACGTTCAATCTGCGGCAATTCTCGAATTACGTCTTCGTGTTCTTACTGGCATGGAGCGTGATAAGATTCGTGAAGAGTATGATGACTTGATGAAGCTGATCGCGTTCTTGAGAGAAATTTTGGGTGATGAAGTTCTTCGAATGGAAATTATCAAAGATGAGCTTCGTGAAATAAGAGAAAAATTTGGTGACGCACGTCGTACAGAAATCATTTATGCAGCTGATGATCAGCGTATGGAAGATTTGATTGCTGATGAAGATGTTGTAATTACCATTTCTCATTTGGGTTATGTAAAACGTACACTTCTTTCAGAATATCGTGCGCAAAATAGGGGAGGACGCGGGTCTCGCGGATCTGCTACTCGTGATGAGGATTTTGTAGAACACTTATTTGTCGCGAATACACACGGCTTCTTATTGTTCTTCACTGAACAAGGACGTTGTTTCTGGTTGCGCGCATATGAAATTCCTGAAGGAAACAAAACTTCAAAAGGAAGAGCAATTCAAAATCTGGTAAATCTTCCCCCAAGCGATAAGGTTCGCGCATTTATCAATGTGAAAAATCTTTCTGAAGAGGAATATCTCAAAGATCATTACATCGTCATGTGCACCAAAAAAGGAATTATCAAGAAAACTGTTCTTGAAGCTTATTCCCGTCCACGTGCAAATGGAATCAATGCGATCACTGTTCGTGAAGGTGATATGCTACTTGAAGCAGTTCTCGTCAATCGTGAAGATGAATTGATGGTGGCTTCTAAAATGGGTAAAGTGGTTCGTTTCAGTCAGTATGTCATGAAAGGCGAAGAAAAAGTAGATACACTTCGTGCAATGGGACGTAATGCATCTGGCGTTCGCGCGCAAACTTTAGCTGGTGAAAAAGACGAAGTGATTGGTATGATTGTTATGCCGAAAATTAATCCACCACAAGTTCTAGTTGTTTCCGAAAAAGGATATGGCAAACGTTCTGATGTGGAAGATTACCGTCAGACGCGTCGTGGAGGTAAAGGTGTGAAGACCATTAACATTACCGAAAAAACTGGAAATCTAGTCGCAATTAAAGCAGTTACGAATGAAAACGACTTACTCATTATTACAACAAATGGAATTGTAATTCGATTATGCGTAGCAGATCTTCGAGTGATGGGACGTGCAACGCAAGGCGTTCGATTAATAAATCTTGGAGAAACAGATGATATTGGTGCTGTTACAACTGTTGAATCAGATCCTGAAGAGGAACATGTAGTAGTTGACGGAACAGTAGATACTTCAATGGCTGATTTAGCTGATGAAGTGGAAGCTGAAACAGAAGTTGACCTAGATGCCGAATCGGATATCGATGATACCGAAGACAGTGGCACGGATGTTGAAACCAACGAAGAAGACAAATAATAAATAAATCTAATGAAACGAATTATCGTCTTAGCAATTTCCCTTTCCTTGGGAACTGTCGTTTTGAATGCTCAGAAATTCGAACGTACAAATGCGTATTTGGGTTATACGCACTATATGAAAGAAAAAGATCCAGAAGAGTTAGCAAAGGCAAAAATTGCGATTGACAAAGCGACCATTAACACTGAAACTAAAGATGATGCAAAAACTTGGACCTATCGCGGGCAGATTTATGTAGCACTTTATCAGAGAGAATTTGCTGATAAAATGGCTTCTCATAAAGACATCACCGATGCATCTAAAAAATCATCTTTGTCATATTTGGAAACTCCAATAACAAATTTGATTGAAGCAACTTCTGCGTTTTTGAAGGCCAAATCTTTGGATGCAGCTAATAAAGTTTATGTCGACGATTATACTCGAGGAATGGCAGATTGCTATTTCTATTTGCAGAACGCAGGAATTTCTCGTTATAATCAAAAACAATATCTTGAAGCATTGCCATTGTTTGAATCCGCTTCAGACATCGTATCATCAGATCACAAATTTGATACGATAAATACAAATAATGCGGCTCTATGTGCTTTCAATGCAAAGATTTATGATAAAGCAGGAAACTATTATAGAAAACTTGCTGATGCTGGATATGCAAAAGGAAATACATGGATGTTATTGGCAAGAGTTTATGAAGAAAGCGGAGACAGTGCAAAATACAATCAGATCATTTCTGAAGGTTTGAAAAAGTACCCTAGCGATGCTGATTTGTTGACAGAGGACGTAAATATCAAAATGGCACATGGGCAAGCTACTGCTGCTGTTGATGAATTGAATGCACTTGTTGCACAGCGACCAAATGATGCGCAATTAAATGCAGTAGTTGGAAACGTTTATGATCGCATGGCAAATCCAAATGGCCCTGATGGGAAACCGACAACTAAGCCAGCGAAATATGAAGAATTTATGGCGAAAGCAATTCAATATTATTCCAAAGCAATTGAACTCGATCCAAAGGCATTTGACGCAAATTATAACCTGGGAGCTTTATATTACAACCAATCTGTTTATTATTATGACCAATCACAGTTAACAATTGCTGATGCGGCGAAATACAAAACGATGTGGGAGAAACCATTGCCAAATGCTGCAAAATATCTAGAAGCAGCGCATACTTTGGAACCTAAAGACATAACCACATTATTGGCGCTGAAGGCTTGTTACAGTCAAATGGGCGACAATGATAATTATCTGCGAATCAAAGAAGAGGTTAAGAAACTTCAAGCTGGGCAGTGATTCTTGTGAAATATTTAATGAAGAAAGTCGGTTTATAACCGACTTTTTTTGTTTTACAAAATGGCTTTTTGATCTCCAAAGCGTTATTTTTAAAACCAGAATTAGATATTAATATAATACAACCCCAAATGAAACGATTGCTGCCGATTTTATTGGTTTCAATGATCACTTCTTGTGCTTCTAACGAAACAGCTGATTCAAAGGATGTTAAACAATCTGAAATCTACCAGAATTATACTGTAAGTTGGATCAAGGGAAGAGGTTATGCATCGGCCTCATTTAGGTTTGGTGGAATAAATGGAACCACATTACACTTGACCTCACCGAGCAAAGTCACGTATAACGACCAGCAACTTACTGAATCCAAATTCCTTTTTGGTGGGGCTTTTTATGAAGGCGATCAACGAGGCTATTCTATAAAACATGAATTTCAGTTTACCGATGCAGATGGGAAAGTCTATAGCAACAACATCAATTTTGAAGATGTTGAATTCATGAATGCTCCAGCAGACGTTTCCAAAGAGGAAAACCTAGTTTTGGAAGTCACAAGGCCAATATTGGGCAATGAGGGAATTGTTCTTGCTGCAGAATCTGACACATCAAGTTCAAATGAAGTTCAAATTGGAAATGATTCGCAAGCGTCGGCATATTATGATTTGAAGGCGCAAAGGTTAATCATTAAGCCGACTTTTTTCTTGAATTTTTCAGATGTTCCAGCTAAAATTTGGCTTCTTAAAGAAGACAAAAAGAAGCCAATTGATCAGCCTACGAACTTAGATGGGGAATTCAAATTCACATTTCAATCCAAGGATATCAGTGTTACGAGGGTTGGGAAAGATACCCAAGCTAAGGGCAATAAACCGGGTGATAAAATTTAAGATTTGTTTGTGCAGTTGCTGTTACTTGCTAATATTTTCTTGTAGAACAGAGATTATGTAGTAGGGGCTTACATGAATTTGTTGTCTATTTAGCAATGGAACATTATTTAAACTTTGTAACATTTGTAGTATCTACAGCATATGGCTATTTAACATAATGTTAATTATAAGCATTAAATATATTTTGGGTTTTCAGAGCACTCGCTAAGAATTGTCCTTTATTTAGACCTTAATTTACCTAATAGGATTCAATAATCCCATAAACCTTTCCATTGAAATTAACCGATTCTCCAGAGGACGATTTCAAGAAAAGGTTACCAAGTGGTGATACGGCCGATATTGCGAAATAAAGTTCTTTGCCCATAGAAATCTTACCTGCAGCGACTGAGATGTAAAAATTCCCCTGATTCGTTACAACAACATTTCCAGGTTTTATTTTCCCTGGAGAAAATCCTTGCGGAATTCCTTCCAAAACTTTGCTCATTTTCTGCAATTCGTTCAGTTGAATTCCGATTTTTTCTTGTTCCAACTGCATCATCGCTTTCCCCGTTTCGTGCTTATCGCCCGTTGTACTCTTCGTTTCATCATTTCCTGATTCCCTTGCAGCTCGCATGGAAATCTCCAAATTCTCAATTTTCTCAGCAACAAATAGCCGACTTGCTTCAAATAATTTATTCTTGAGTATAATCTTGGCTTTGTCGTTCATTTTGAGCTTTAGTCTTGGGGGATTATTTAATCGCCGACAAAGAAAGAAAAAATGCGGATTAAAATATTTTCAATATGAATTAATCCCCATCTTTAATAAAATTAAACAAAAGCCAAATGAAAAAGATTCTTTCAATAATTGCAATTGCAGCCATCTGTGCAACGGGAACAGCCTTTACTTTCGCGCAGAAACATGTGGAAACAAAAAAGCATGCTGCCTCCGAGTGGTTTGATGTTCGTTTCCAAAATGATTGTTCAAGTGATGTTAAACTTCGAATTGAGGCTAATGGTTCTGCATCTGAGGGAACGCTTTATAAAAAATCAACCGAATCGCATCCGCTTCGTGAAGGATACAAAGTTTATGTTGATGGAAAATTGTTCTTGACAGCTTCTGAAAGTGATGGCGGAAAAACTTATGTAGTATGTAAATAATACACTCTTTAAGATTTTTTTGTGGAAGCCGTCTCATTTGAGGCGGCTTTTTCTTTCCACAATTCCTTTACACGAACAGAAAGCATCACTGTATTGTCGAATTGTAATATTTCCAATACAGATTTATGTTTTCGTACTTTTGCTGAATGAGTAATCAATACAGCTACTTCATCGTTTACAAACCATTCGGAATGCTATCGCAATTCACTCCCGAAGGAAATAAACCGGCATTAAGTTCACTATTCAAATTTCCACTTGATTGTTATCCTGTTGGAAGCTTGGAAACAGAAAGTGAAGGTTTATTGCTATTGACAAACGACAAAAAAATAAACCACAAATTTCTAAATCCTACCGTTGAACATAAACGAACCTATTTTGTTCAAGTGGATGGTGATATTACAGAAGACGCCATTCAAAAACTAGGTACAGGAGTTGAGGTAAAAATTGAAGGAAAATTATTCAAAACGAATAAAGCCTTGGTAGAAAAAATTGAAGAGCCTTCCCTCCCACCAAGAATTCCTCCTGTTCGATTCAGGAAAACAGTTCCCACTTCTTGGATTTCCATAACATTGGCTGATCAAAAAAACAAACAAGTACGACAAATGTTATCGGTAATAGGATTCCCCGCTTTGAGAATTGTGAGGATAAAAATAGGAAATTTGGAATTGAAAGCAATGTTGCCTGGCGATGTACTTGAAATGAAAAGCTTGGATGTTTTTGAAAAGCTATTTTATGAAATCAAAAAATAATTTAAAATTCTCCCAACTCCTAATTCCTAATTCCTAACTAAAATGGTAGCTGAAATTATTCGTCAACTTGATTTCAATTTGGCCTACGCAAAAAAACTTGTTCAGGATATTAATGAAGAGCAAATGACGATCAAGCCTGGTATTGGTCTTGAAAATCATCCCGCATTTACCTTGGGACATATTGTTACTTCCTATGCAAACCTGGTGAATTTACTTACCGGTGAATTCATTCTTGCGGATGGATTTAAAGAAGCCTTTCAACGAAATGGTCCTGGTGATCCAACTTTACCGAGTGAAGATTCCAATTTCTATCCTTCTAAAACCAGAATTATTGCCGAATTGGAAAAGCAACACAAACGCCTAATTGATGCGCTGCTGAAAATGGATCATAAAAAATTGCAGTCGGATTTGGAATGGAGATTATCATCTTTCTTCCCTACTTATTTGGATCGGATCATGTTTGTATGTGTGAATCATTACGCCATGCATCTCGGTCAATTGGCAGCTTGGAGAAGAGCGATGAATTTTCCATCTGCATTGAAAGAAATGAAGTAGAAACTATTTTTTCACATAAACTGAAAAAAAAATCTCGCGGCCATTTTCTACGACATGTGAATTATAGAGGCTGGTCAATTCTGAATTCCCATCCAAATCCTCTTTCGAGATTTTCATATCGTTCAAGGCAAATAAATTATCCCAGATAATTATATCACCATATTTCAATTCATTAAAAACACCTTTATTCAGCTCCATTCTTTTGGAAGAATCAAATGGATCAATATTTAATGCCATTCCCAAATAAGGATGTGCATAAATTGCTCGGTGATTTTTCCAGTCATGCTCTACAATAAACTTAGCCGTTTCCGTTGCTGCTTTTTGATCTTCCGTAAGTTTTAGATCTCGATCAAAATTCAAAGCAGCATGATTTTCCGTGAAAGGGAAAACAATGACAGCAACAAGAAATAATCCCTTGATAAGCAATTGTGGAATTTTCATTTTGCCAAAAATTTCTTCAGAAAGAAAATTATATCCTTTCAAAGCAATGATTCCCATAATTGGCATGATTGCAATAAACACGCGTGTTAATCCCATTGAACCAAAAATTCCGAAATACCAGAATAAAGTATGCGCAATGAAAAAAGTCAAAAAGCCCAATAAAAACAAAATTTGTTCCTGATAATTCGATTTCATTTTAATGCTGCTCCAAATAATACTCAATAAGCCAAGTGCAAATAAAATATAAATGGGAAGTCCGAAGAAATAAAATAATTGTTGGGCAAAGTGTGCCAGATTTCCGTGACCATAAACACTTTCCATTGTAGCGTACGGGATTTTTCGGAATACCCACAGTAGATCGTGATAAACAAAATATCCTGCAAATGAATAAATTATGTGCCCAGTAGCCAACCAAGGAATTGATTTCCATTTTCCCTTTGCCAATAAATAAATTCCAATTACTCCTAAAAGAATCAATCCTTCCGATCGCACAAAAGGAAGAAATGAAAACAAAATACAAGCTGCCAGGTATTTTTCATTCAATAAAAAATAAATGCCAAGTGCAATGAAAAGTGCAAATAAGGGTTCTGTTAATCCGGAGAAAGTGAGTGCGAAATAAACTGGTGTAAAAATGAGAATGGCACAAACAATAATTGCATTCTTAAGATTTAATTGTTCCGCAATTTTATATGTAAAAAAAATGGTCAATAAGGAAATGAGTGCATTGAAAATTTTCATCCCAACAAAACCAAATTGCGCAAACGGACTTGCTAGCAAAACAAAAACAGGTTTTGCCCAATGATTAAAATAAAGTTCAGGATGATGTGGAGCGTATTTTGCAAACAAAAAATGGCTGATGCTATCACCAGCATCACCTGTTCCGTCAAAATAATAAATCGTGAATGCCGCAATGACAAAATAGGCAAACAAAATTTTGTAAATAGGATTTTTCATTGAGGAATTGATCATTTCAAAACATAACGAATTGAAAATGCTCCGTCCACATAATGACTTCCTCTTCCATAAAGATCGAAATACGGTTTTAGGTCGGCACTGATTATGACAGGAACGTCAGTAAACTGATATTCCACTCCTACAATTCCATCAATTCCAATTGTTGTATAATGCGATCTGTAACCGGTGTTGTGCCAAACGTGATTGCTATCATAATAGCCTCCTGAATAAGAACCATAATAGCCATAGTATAAACCATTGTAGGATCCAATATGTGCTCCAAGGCCCCAATACCAATCGAGGATTTTTGTATTCGGCAGTGATTTTTGAATTTCATATAAGCCTGTTAAACGAAATCCTCCATATCCCCATCCTCTCGTTATTATTCCTTCCACAGCCGATGTGCTTTTCAAAAAGTGCTTGAATGTTACGCCTCCTTCAAATCCACCACGCAAGCCAATACCTGTTGTATAAGTTGAAGTTCTTCCTCCCGATGTTGCACTGTTATCTTTTCCACTTTGTGCTTGAGAAAACAGACAGAAAAAAAATGCGGAGAGCGTCAATATTAATGATGCTTTTCTATTTAATTGGTTCATCTCTTTTAGTTTTAAATTGACATTATGCATTAAATCAATTATCAAACAACAAAGTTCATTTTTTTATCATCCAAATTTCAAAAAACATTAAAATGATTCCACATTTTGATGAAACTCATTTTCTTCAATGGATTTGCTCACGAATATTCAATGACAAGATAAAATACCTTAAAGGATTTCGTTTTGTGAATTAAAGTTTAGCCTATTTTTGCACGCAAATAAGCCACCTTAGCTCAGGGGTAGAGCAGCTGATTCGTAATCAGCAGGTCGTCGGTTCAATTCCGATGGGTGGCTCAAAATAAAAAGGGTTCCGTAATTTAATTGGAACCCTTTTCTCATTTAAAATATTTCAAATTTATTTTGCTTCAACTTGCTTCTGCAAAATACTATTTGATGCTTTCTTCACCGTCCTTATAGGTGATTTTTGAAGTCACTTTTCCATCTTCCCCATACTCTGTTGAAAGACCATTCAAAACGTCATTCTTGTAAGTGTATTTCGCTTGCACTTTTCCGCTTTCGTAATATTGAATTTCGATTCCTTGTTTATATCCCTTTACATAAGGAGTTTGATCTGAAATTTTTCCATTCTCATAGAATTCTTTTGCTATACCATCAGGATCGCCATTCACAAAATTAGCTTGGGACCTAATCTTACCAGATTCATAATAGGATTTTTCCACTCCAACTTTATTTCCATCGGTGAAATTCGTTTCATAGGAAACTACTCCATCCTCAAAATACTCTTTGTAAATTCCATTTTCAGTTCCATTTCTATAATTTATTTCTTGTTTCAGTTTTCCATTTTCATAATATACTTTTTCGAAATCTACTCCGTCTGCACTTCCAAAAACGGTCTCACTTTCAACCTGACCATTTTCGTAATAATATTTTCCCTTTATAGTTTGGTCATAATTATAATTCGAAACTTCATGACTCAATTTTCCATCCTCAAAATATTCTTTTTGGGTTGTTGTCAGGTAACCATTCAAGGTGGAGTACGAATAATTTGTTTCACTTGATACCTGACCATTTTCATAATACTCCTTACTCGTACCTATTAGAATTTCTTCACTCAAAGTACCTTCAAATTTGGTATTGCCATTTTCATAATACTCTATTTGAATTCCCTCTTGTACTCCATCCACATAATTTTCCTTTGTCTGAATTTTCCCACTTTCAAAATAGGTTTTGGCAACTCCCGATTCTAGGTCATCAATGAAATTTGCCTCAAATACGATTTGTCCATTTTCCGAATAGTCAATATTCACACCATTTCTAGCACCATTCACATAATTCATTTCCTCAGATACTTTTCCATTTTCAAAGTATGATTTAGAAATACCTTCTTGGACACCAGCCTTATAAGGAGTTTCACTTTTGATTTTTCCGCTCTCGTAAAATTCCGATTCAATTCCCACCTTCATTCCATTCACATACGAAACTTGCACTTGAATTTTACCATTTTCATAATACGATTTCTCAATTCCATTTTCTCCATTTACAGTGAAATTTGCCTCAAAGGATACTTTTCCATCTTCGAAATACCTTTTCTCTGGCCCTTTTTTATTTCCGTCATTATCATAATTAACTTCGTACGCTAATTTCCCATTTTCAAAATATTCCCTGTAGTTTCCAACCTGGTTTCCATTTACAAATGACGCTTCAGATTGCAAAAGTCCTTTTTCAAAGTAAGATTTTTCTATTCCATTCTTTTCACCCTTCAAGTAGGATGTTTCTCTTTGAAGATCACCACTCTCATAAAAATATTTGTGGATTCCTGTTTCACTATCTTTTTTGAAAGACCCCACAAAATCTAATTTTCCATTTTCCGTATAATCTTTTTCTTCTCCATCTTTTTCTCCATTCAAATATGAAGTTTGGCTTTTCAATTGCCCATTTTCAAAATATTCTTTTTCTATTCCATTTTTATTTTCTCCATTCGAGGCACCTTCAAGAGCCAGTTGTCCGTTTTCATAATAAGTTTTTTCAACCGTTTGTGATAATCCATTAAGTGGCGAAAAAGAAATATTACGTTCAACGGACAGCTGTCCATTTTCAAAATATTGCTTGTTGAGTCCTGTAGAAATATCTTGACTGAAATTCTCTTCTGATTGGATTTTCCCACTTTCAAAATAAGTGAGTGCAATTCCTTCCTTCAATCCATTTACATAGGTAGCCTGACTTTGCACTTTTCCGTTATCGTAATAATATTTTTCGATTCCTGAAACCACCCCACCAATGTAATTTGATTCCACTGTCAGTTTTCCATTTTCAAAAAACTCCTTATAAACTCCTTCCTGATTTCCATTAACAAAATTTGATTCAAGAGAAATTTTACCATTTTCATAATACTCTTTATACTTTCCAATTTGGGCTCCATCTTTATAATTGCCTTCGCTTTTTATTTTTCCATTATCGTAATATGTTTTTGCAACACCATTTTGATAACCATTGGAATAACCTGTTTCTGAAGAAATTTTTCCATTTTCAAAATACACTTTGCTAACACCTATTTCATTGTCAGCTTTAAAACTGGAAATGCTATTTACATTTCCATTCTCATAATACGTTTTTTGAATTCCTTCTATTTGCCCATTAACATAGGGTGTTTGAGAAAGAATAGAGCCAGATTCAAAATATTCTATTGCATCTCCTATT
>CAIQQJ010000103.1 GCA_903873905.1 uncultured Flavobacteriales bacterium | reverse complement strand
TGCTTCTAATTCGGCACCCTCTACATAATTCCCAGCCCATAGGTCATCTGCACTATATCTTATAAAATCGCAATCTTTGTTATTGTAAAAAAGCACATTTCTTACTTTACTGTTTGATATCAATGAACAAAATGCGTCTGTGTGATCGGAGCAAAATTCACTCCAAGTATTATAACAATTTGGTGTAATTGTGACTGATACAATTTCAAAAGGAATTTCAATAGGCTCCAAGGTAGGTGTGCTCATTTTCGATGTCCATTCCTGCCCATATTCCAAATATTCGTCATTTTTTAAACGTGTGGACTCGTTTTGCTTAATGACCAAAGATTTTAAAAAGTTTAAAAATTTCATTCAATTTGTCTGTTTTTTGACTTGCCACTAACTACTTTATACCCGCCATCCCTTCTCGGTTATCAAACATAAGCATGCAAGATACCCGCCAAAGAATGGCGTTTGTATTACTACCAAACTTAGTCAATATTATAATGTGTCAAATGGTGAAACGATCTTTTGTATGCTCTTTGTACTTACATGTGTATAAATTTCTGTGGTTCGGCTACTAGAGTGTCCGAGTATTTCTTGAATGTATCGCAAATCGGTTCCGCTTTCGAGTAGGTGCGTGGCATAACTATGTCGGAGCCAATGAAGAGTCACCGGTTTTTTTATTCCCGCTTTGGCAATGCTTTGCTTCAATACATTTTGCAAACTTCGTTCGTCGTACTCTTCGCCAACGATTGCGCCTTCAAATAAATAAACTTTTGGTTTGAAAATTTTATAATAGGTGCGTAGTAGCTCAATGATTTTATCGCTCAATGGTGCAATCCTGTCTTTACGACCTTTTGCTTGCTTGATGATCAAAACATTTCTTTTCGAATCAATATGTTCTGGCTTTAGTTTCCGAAGTTCGCCGCAACGCAAACCACACGCATAAATCAGCGACAACATGGCTTTATGCTTTAAGTTGTGTGGGGCATCCAAAATGCTTTTCACTTCCTGTTTACTGAGAATATTTGGCAACAATTTCTGACGCTTGGGCCGATGAATGAGATGGACATCGATTTTCGAATTGGCAATTTCACAAAAAAATAATTTGATAGCATTCACCACTTGATTTTGAAATGAGGCTGAACGGTTTCTCGCCAAGATGTATTCGTTATTGAAAATAATTATGTCTTGGTTCGATATTTCTGAAATTTTCTTTTGTGAATGATGCTTCAAGAAAAGTTTCATTGCATCGGAGTAGGTGTTTACGGTGCTTTCGCTGTATCGGCGCGATCGCATGAACTTTTTGAAGAGTTCTATTTTTTCAATTGCTTCTTGATTCGGAATTTTATTTTTGATGTTCGCATTAGAATTTTCAATTTCTTCATGTGGCCATTGGTAATTTATGATTTCATTTTCTTCCAGTTCAATTTGTAAAGATGAAGTAGGGAATACGGAAGGATCTTCTTTATGAAAAATGTTTTCTAAATGAATTTTGTTTTCAGGAATATTAGGAAGTAACCAAGCTTTTGTTGACGGATTCCAGTAAGCATTTTTTATGCACCTGATAATTGCAATCAATTTTTGGTTGTAAGGAAATCGAACTGAAAGAAATGTTTCATGGTTGATTTCAATGTGTGTGATGATTACCTCTTGCATTTTTTTTGCACAAAGTAAATGGCCATGTTCCTAATAAAAATGTGTTTAAATAGTTATATCCATTTGTAAACGTTTGGGAATGGGATTTTGCAGGATATCAAAAAGAAAACATAGCCTCGATATATGATGGGATAGTTTATATTATTGCCTGAGGGATGGAGGCCCCAACAGCAGTGTTGGAATTGGAGCTCTTTTTCTCGATTTTCATCAGGAAAAAAGCGACTGCCGAGAGCCCGACCCCACAGTACTGCCGAGAGCCCGACCCCACAGTACTGCCGAGAGCACGCCCCCACAGTACTGTGGGGGCACGCCCGTATGAAAATTAGGATGTAGCATTTAGTGGTAGTGAAAAAAATGGCGGCAGGAAAAAAAGGGAAGGAGGTAGAAAAAAATGAAGAATAAAATAGATGTTGTGAAAAAATATCTTGTTTTGAATAAAAAAAAAACGCCTCGTTTCCGAAGCGTTTCCTTTTGAAAATATTTTTTATTTAAGCTTTTACCAAAGAAGGTTTCCAGTTTTTAACCGCATGGAAAATTCCAAATAGTAATCCACCATAAAGTACCTGACTGAGTAAACCATTATAAAAGAAAGGAAGCGCTTTGATGTAACAAACACCAAGACCAGCTCCGGTCATTGGATACATTCCACCGCCTGCCCAAACTCCGAAATTTGAAATGACATAAAATAAAATTGCAGAAGCAATTGAAGCAGTTGTGATTGAAAGCATGTTTTGTTTCTTGCTTATGATCCAACCCAAAACAATGGAAAGAGCAAAAGCAATATAGACTACCCAAAAACCATCATAAAATCCGATTATGGAATCGGTAACAAACATGACAGCCATAGCAAGCACAAGACTAAGTGTGCGATTATTCATGATTGCCCCAGCAAATAAACCCATTGCGCCAATGGCAGTGAAGTTATCAGGATGAGGAAATAAGCGTGTACTTGCAGCGAAAATCAATGCAATGAATACAAAAAGATTTCGCGGGGTAAAGAAGGTGTTTTTCATAGTTTAAAACGTTGGGACAAAAATAACTTTTTTCCCTGATTTGTAGCAAAAGAAAAAGCCCCTGAATAAGGGACTTTTAGGGGAGTTTTACATTAATGTGTGTATTGCTTCTTCTTTTTGCTCCATTCTCCACCCTTTTTGCCAATGGCCTTGTTGTTGGCTTTTTGGGTCTTAAGAAAATCGTGATGGGCCTTTCTTGTGGCCTTTTTACTCTCATCCGATAGTTTTTCGCTGGGATGATTTTTGGATTCGCGATATGAATTTCCCACTTCATGCCTCGATTTGCAAGAAGCCATAATGCCCAAAAACAAAGAGAAAAATACAATACGCAACATAGTTTTCCTTTTTATCATAACGCACAGATTACCCAATTGGTACATCAATTTGTTTTTTTTATTCCCAACTTCTTGTCTTTTTCAATCTGATGATTCAAATACCCTTTCAATCCTTCCACATCCAAACGTTTTCCGAAAATGGTTTTGTTTTCATCCAGGAGATAGAGTGTTGGCGTGCTGTAAACATCGTAATAGTATTTTGCAGTGGCCAATTCCTGCGCGTCTTTTGCCGTAACATTTATCCAAGAGAGATTATGCTCCTTGATAAATGCTTTCCAAGCTTTTGAATCCATTTCTGAAACGATTGCATACACTTCAAATGAAACTCCTGCGGTATGCAGGGAATCGTAATAGGCTTTCAGTAATGGCATTTCCTTTTTGCAATGGGAACAGGTCGGCTCCCAGAAAATCAAGACGGTATATTTTGCCTTTACAGTTTGTAAAATCTGCATATGTCCTGAAGTATCGTTCATCATGAGATTCACTGCGGTTTTGCCCATGAGCGAATACGAAAGTTGGTTCGCCCGATTCACGATTTTTGTATTCTGTTCTTCACTAACCCACCAAGCTTGATTTGTTTTGTAATAATTATCGACGAGGTGAACAAAAATTGCGTCATAACCCATCACTTTTGATGTTTCATAATTCACAGTTAAAGTTGACACTGTGTATTTGAAAAGTTCCTTTCCCGGTCTCGATTTTTCAATCAACCAATCGCAAGCTACCATAATGGAATCGGGATGGGGTGGTGTAAGCTTTTCAATATAAAATTTCAATTTATTCGCATACACAGGTGTACGCACCAAACGATCATCGGAAAAATTCATTCCATCCCAATAATGTTTTCTGAAATTCCAATAATTGTACGTTGAGTCAATTGAACCATCTGCTTTCCTTGGGCATTTACTATAGGTAATTTGATCTGGTTCATCCATTGCCGCCAATACTTCTGCCATGAAGGTTTCTGGATGTTTTGTTTTATAATAAGCGCGCTTATAGGAACGAACGGTGCTGTCAATTGCAGCCGATTTTTTCTGAAGTATTGCAATTGAATCCCTGTTCTTTGTTTTCTTTAATTGACTCTGAATAGGTTGTAGCAATTTTTGTTGATCAGAAAGATAAGTGAGGTATTCATAGAAATACTGATTCTCCTTATTCCCAGTGATTTTTGTGTTGCGAATAAAATCAACTGTGTCGGTTTCAACAGTGAACTTTTGTCCGTCGGTGAGAATGATTTCGAAATATTTTTTGCTGGGAAGCAAGACAAAATAAATTCCACCTGGTTGTGCTGTGGTGTCCTTGAATTCCATCCATCCATTGGCATCTACTTTTGCAGTATCAACGATGGAATTCTTTTCACCGTAATGGTACCCCAACAAACATTCCCCATTTGTCATACCCTTGATGTGAATTTTCAAATCGGTGGCAAGTGGTTTCTTGGAATTTGATTTGGAATTTACCTGTGAAAATCCACAAATAGGAAACGCGAATAAAATGAACAGGCGGGAAATCATTTTTGAATTCATCATAAGGGAAAGAGAAGCTATTTTGGTTTTTTCTTGTCTATGTCAATAGTATGATCGAGAAATCCTTTCAATCCATCGACATCCAAACGTTTTCCAATAATTACCTTTTTCTCATTGAGCAGGAAAATTGTCGGTGTGCTGTAAACATCATAATAATATTTAGCATTGGCCAATTCTTTTGAATCTTTAGCAGCAACATTAATCCATGGAAGTTTGTTTTCCTTCACATACGCTTTCCAAGCAGGCAAATCCATTTCAGAAACGATAGCAAAAACTTCAAATGGAATTCCTGCTTTTTGAAGCGAATCATAATACGTTTTCAAAAGCGGCACTTCTTTTTTGCAATGTGAACAAGTTGGATCCCAGAAAATGACAACGGTATATTTTGCCTTGATCTCCATAAGTGATCGCACATGTCCACTGGTATCAAACATGGTAAGATTTACCGCTGTTTTTCCAATGAGGGAGTACGTAAGCTGATCCGCACGATTGATGATTTTTGTTTTCTGTTCATCATTCAACCAATAAGCCTGATTTGTTTTGTAATATTTATCAACGATGTGAACGAAAATGGCATCGTATCCCATCACTTTTGAAGTTTCATAAGTGTAGGTGCAATAATAGACGGTGTATTTGAAAAGTTCTTTGGAAGGTCTTGTTTTTTCAATCAACCAATCGCATCCTGCCATAATGGAATCCGGATTTTGATTGACAAGTTTCTCCAAATAAAATTTCATCTTATTAGCATAAACTGGAGTACGAATTAGACGATCATCATTAAAATTCATTCCATCCCAATAATGATTTCTGAAATTCCAATAATTGTAGGTGGAATCAATTGTGCCATTCGCTTTTTTCGGACACTTATCGTATGGAATACTTTCCGGCTCATCCATTGCGGCCAAAACTTCTGCCATAAATGTTTCCGGATGAACTTTTCTGTAATAATCGCGTTTGTATTGTTTCACAACACTGTCAATTGCAAATGATTTCTTATTCATCAGTGCAATGGTGTCCTTGTTCTTCGTTTCGCTGAGTGTTTTGCGAATCGGTTCCAATTTTTTCTGTTGGTCTGCCAAATAGTTCAAATATTCATAGAAATACTGGTTCTCTTTATTGCCAGTGATTTTCATGTTCCGAACAAAATCAGCAGTGTCTGTTTCAACCGTAAATTTCTGCTCATCGGTAAGAACAATTTCAAAATACTTTTTGTTTGGAAGAACGATCAAGTAAATTCCTCCGTCTCTTGCTACCGTGTCCTTGAATTCCATCCAACCATTCATATCCACTTTTGCGGAGTCTTGGATAAACTGTTTGTCGCCGTAATGATTGGCAAGCAGGCATGTTCCTGAAGTAAGTCCCTTGATGCGGACTTTAAGATCCATTGGCTGGGTCTTTTTAGGCGCAATTTTTTTAGGAGTTTGCGCAAAGCCGATTACTGGAAAGGCAATGGAAATGAGGAGAATACGTAAGATGTGTTTCATAATTTGATGATGCTGTTTCAAAAATACGAAAATCGTGTTGTTAAGCTTGTTTTAAAGCAAAAATCACGCCGAAAATTAGTCAGGAGTGGGGAGTGTGGAGTTAGGAGTTGGGAGAATTGTTTTGTCTTTGACTAAAGAATTTCTATTGGATAAAATAGCTGGGAGATTTGTTAAAATAATTTTTGATCCGTTGCCAAACACACCGTTCTCCCAACACCTCACTCTCAAATCCTGACTAATTATTTCGCTAGCCTTTTTAATCCAGAGAAAACCGAGAAAGCATTGATTACAAGGAACAGCAATGTGAAACAAAATCCGCTGATTAATACGGAAGAAGATAAACCAGCTGGAAGATCAAAATCTTTTCCCTTGAGATAAGATGCGAAATAGCCTTTGAAAATCCACAAAGCGGAAATGGAAATGACATAAATACCTGCATAAATGATGCTGTAATATTTCATGTATTTCATTCCCATTTTTTTGTAATCGTAACCAATGCGAATTAAGGTTTCCAATTCATAGGACGATTTGCTCAATAACAATTGTGAGTATTGAAGAAATCCTAGCAATGAAAGAAGAAGTATCACACAACCGATTCCAACCAACACGTTCATGATTACACGTAGAAAGGAATTCAATTTGCTATTGCGCAAAGCTTCAGCACTTGTTTCATAACCATTCTGTGAAAAATAATCTACAAGTTCGCTTGTCGCAGTTCCTTCACATTCTATGATCACACGATTCGGAGTTTTTGTGCCGGGCTTTATCGCAGCAAACTGTTCATTGGCATAATCAATAAAAGTTTCCGGTACCAAAATGGTATTGATGCGTTCACTGAAGCCTGCCAATTTCCCTTTAAAAACATTCGTTCCAGTTTTTGTTCGAATGTTAATGTTGAAACGTGCGAGACGAACAATTCCTTCTGTCACTTGTGGTAATCCTTGACTTGGCGCAAAACCAAAATTGTAAAGTTTGATGTAATCACGTGGAAGAATTATAGGAACCAATGAATCACCTTCTTGCCAATGGAAAACATCGCCCTCTACATCAATGAAATTATCAGGAACAGCTTCGAAAAAAAGATCGGTCGACATGCCGGGCATTCCTTGCATACCTTCTGCGCTCATGGAAACACTAACAGAAAACTGACTTGAAGTGAGTGGCGCAACATTCTTAACGCCATTTATTTTTTTTAATTCAGAAAGTTCACGTTCCGAAAAACCATTTTTTCCACCAAACAAAGTGTTGATTAAACTCACTTCCTTATTGATTACTAAATATTGTGCGCTGTTCAAATCACTGCTTCCATTCAATACCGCGCGAAAATCAAAATACAATTGTAATGCACCTAACAATAATAATAATCCAATCAAGGCACCAAAAATTGCGACCAATAATTGGGCGGGACGTTGATGAGAGAAGAGTAGGCGGTTTAACATGGTGAGATTTCAGTATTATTTGTGGTCGGTGCTTTGTGCACTGTGCTCAGTGAATTATCATACCGAGCACAGTGCACAGAACACGCTTTTCATATGACGATTTTCCCTGTGAAATTGAAGTAAGTATTTGGTCCCAATGATGTCAACAATAATCCAGCTTGATTTTTTTGACAGGCGTTTGAAATCAGGGCAGAGGCTTTTCTTGAATTGGCTTCATCCAAATGACTGAAAGGTTCATCCAACAAAATGAATTTGAACGGTTGTGCCAATGCGCGAATGATTGCAATGCGTTGTTGTTGTCCGAGTGAAAGTGTTCCGCATTTCTGATTGAGTCGATGCGCTACATCCAATTGTTCAGCCATGAAAATAATTTCTTCCTCTTTCAAAGTCGCACACAAATTATTTTTGATTCTGATATTTTCTATTGCTGTTAACTGAGGAAACAAACGAAGTTCTTGAAAAACAGCAGAGAAAAAAGTTTGGCGCAAATTTGTCCAATGTGCAATTGAAAAATCCTTGATGTCTTTTCCATCCAGCAAAACAGTTCCTTCATAATCAGGTCTTGTTCCGTAAATGATATTGATCAAGGTGGATTTTCCAGTTCCTGATGGCGCTTCAACCAGATAATTATTTTGTGAATCAAGAATCGTTTCTTTTTTCCAACAAGTATCGGGCGACAGTGGCGTGTCGGCTAAAGGAATCGGAATTACATTTTTAAAATCGATGCGCATATTAATTTGCAAGTGAACCGAAATAGGAGAGGAGTTGGTAAAGACTGTTTCCACTTCCGGAGTTTAAGTTGATGTCAAGTTGATAACCGTTTTCTTTATTCTCCACGTTCAAATTTTTGAAAGGTTTCAGGGCTGAAAGAAATACGTCAATGGTTTGAGGATTGTAATTTTCTTTCATGGCCATAATTAATTCAAGCGGAAAATGTTTCTGATCAAGATCAGCCCAGAGAAGGAGAGGTTTTGTTTTTGAAATTTCGGTTATATATTGTGTTTCGAATGTTCCTGCATTTGAAAAAGATTCCGCAGCATAATAATCATTTGTAATAAATAGATTTCCATTCTTTGCACACGCGTAAATGATGACATTGATTCCAGGCACAGCGTAAAAATTTTCAATTTTTTGTAATCCTGAT
>CAIQQJ010000102.1 GCA_903873905.1 uncultured Flavobacteriales bacterium | reverse complement strand
CCAACTGGATTAACAGGAAATACAGGTTCAACTGGTTCTATTGGACCAATAGGTCCTACGGGAATTACAGGATTGACAGGACCAACTGGATTAACAGGAAATACAGGTTCAACTGGTTCTATTGGACCAATAGGCCCAACGGGTAATACGGGTTTGATGGGTTCAACTGGCCCAACTGGCATCACAGGAAATACTGGCATTACAGGAAGTACAGGTCCAATTGGCCCAACCGGTTTGACGGGGCTACAAGGCCCAACCGGTGCAATTGGAGTTACAGGAAGTACAGGTGTTGCTGGGCCTACTGGCTCAGTTGGCGCAACTGGTGCAACGGGTTCGGATCTTGGAACTCACTGGACTTTAACAGGGAATGCAGGAACTGTTGATGGAACAAATTTTATTGGTACAACGGATAACATACCACTTAATTTTAAGGTGAATGGGCAACGAGCTGGAAGATTGGACTGGGGATTAAGTAATACTTTTTATGGTGTTTGGGCAGGAAACGGGATAACTACAGGAGCCAATAATACTGCCATAGGAAAGGATGCACTTTTTATCGGGACTACAGGAATTAACAATACTGCTATTGGCGAGGATGCACTTTACACTTCTAATGGAAGTAATAATACAAGTCTTGGATTCAGTTCAGGTTATAGTAATTCAACAGGAAGCGGCAATGTTTTTCTTGGATATCAAGCAGGATATAATGAAGGAGGCTCCAACAAACTTTATATTGCCAATAGTAGCGCAAACCCACCATTAATTTATGGTGATTTTGCTACTGGAATTGTTGGAGTTGGTACAACTTCTCCAAGTGCAAAACTGGATGTTCAAACTTCAGGTAGTAATTTTGCAATAAGTGGTTTATCTACAGGTACAAGTAATGCTGGTTATTTTCAAATCAATAATGCGGGCAATGCTGCTACCGCCCTTTCCACTACCACTAACGGAACAGGTAATGCATTTTTGTCAACCAACACTGGAACTACTGGAAGAGCAGGACTTATTCAAATTACTAATGGTTCCAACAGTTCAGATGCCTTTTTGTGTACCACAAATGGTACTGGAAATGCTGGTTATTTCATGATTAATAATTCTTCCAATAACTATACTGCATTATATGCATTAACCCCTGGTGGAGGAAATGCCATTGTAGGCAATTCATCTGGTTCAAATAATTCAATTTATGGATATAACTCTGGTACGGGTGGTGCAGGATTGTTTGAGATCAACAACGTTTCAAATTCTAGCAATGCATTGTCTGTAAGTACAAATGGAGGTGGAGCTGCTATTTCTGGTTCTACATCAGGTGCAAGTCCTGCTCTTCGAGGTATTACAACAGGAACAAGTAACGCTGGGTATTTTCAAATAAATAATAGTTCCAATGTCAATATTGGATTGTATTCCACTACCAATGGAATGGGTTCTGCAGCCAATTTTAATATTAACAACAATACAAATACATCTCCTGCCCTAAATTCAAGTACAAATGGAACAGGTTTCTCAGGGCAGTTTAGCGGGGGAAGTGGTTTGAAAACGGATAAGATTGAAATAACAACTGGAGCAGCTACTGATGCGGTTTTGGTTTCTGTAAATACTGCAGGTGATGCAGTTTGGTCTAGTCCAGTTAATTTTTCAGCAAATGGTAGTACAGCCAGTGTACCTAGCGTATCACTTACTCCAATTGTATTTGCCACCACAAGTTATAATTTACCTGCCTCTTCATTTAATGGAACCACCTTCACTGTCCCTGTTTCTGGAATTTACCATTTTGATGGAGCAGTTACGCTAAATACAATTTCAGCTACAAGTGCGATTGATTATCAACTTCAACTCATGGTAAATAGTGGTACATATCGTGTAGCATACGTGAGAGTCCCTGCAGGTACATCAATTGCTCAAAATAGCATTAGTGTTGATGTCCCATTGACTTCAGGATCTATAGTTCAGTTAGGTGTATATCAAAGTTGGACAGGAGCATTACCAGTTTATACTGTAGCCAATTATAATTATTTTACATGCCATCGAGTTCGTTAGCATATGATCAAATCCTTTAACTCATAAATCTAGCTGCCCTATTATATATTGCATCTTTGAAGTCATAACCCCAAAAATTCGTATTCAAATGAACAAATACCCCAGTCATATTTTACTCATCATTACGATGATTTTTGTTTCATTCAAAGTTTCTTTGGCTCAAGCGCCACCTCAAGGGATAAATTACCAAGCCGTTGCTCGTAATACATCTGGTGCGGAATTACAAAATGTCCCTTTGACTGTTAGATTAGGAGTTTACACGGATCAGGCTGCAACAAACCAAGTATTTGAAGAGACCCATGCTGTAACTACAAATGCATTTGGATTGTTCAATGTGGTGATTGGTCAGGGTACTCAAACTTCTATTGCTGCATTCAATTCAATTAACTGGGGAATAAGTTCCTATTATTTGAAAGTTGAGATGAATGGAGGTTCAGGATTTACCGATATGGGGACAACCCAATTGATGTCAGTTCCTTATGCATTGTATGCTGGTGCATCCGCTGGTGGACCAACTGGTCCAACCGGATTAACAGGTGCAACTGGATTAACAGGTGCAACAGGCCCTTCAGGACCTTCAGGATTAACAGGCATAACCGGAAACACAGGCGCAACTGGAATAACGGGACCAACTGGTATTACGGGACTTGTAGGTGCAACAGGCTCAACTGGAAATACAGGAAACACTGGTCCAATCGGGCCAACGGGAAATACTGGTGTTGCAGGCCCTACTGGATTAACAGGCGCTACTGGTAATACTGGTGTAACTGGCTCTTTGGGTCCTATTGGTCCAACAGGAAATACAGGTGTTGCAGGTCCAACTGGTGCTACTGGTAATACAGGTGTAACTGGCTCTTTGGGACCGATTGGTCCAACAGGGAATACAGGTGTTGCAGGACCGACAGGATCAATTGGTGTAACTGGAAATACAGGGTCAGCTGGTCCTACTGGTCCAAGTGGCCCAACAGGAGCCTTGGGTTTAACAGGACCGACAGGGTCAATTGGTGTTACAGGAAATACAGGTGTTGCAGGACCGACAGGATCAACAGGTGTTGCAGGACCGACAGGATCTGCCGGTATTGCAGGCCCAACAGGTTCAACAGGTATTGCAGGTCCAACCGGTGCTAATGGTTCTGTAGGTGCTACGGGTGCTACAGGAGCAGCAAATATTAATGGAACTACAAATTATTTAGTGAAGTTTACTGGTGCAACAACGGGTGGAAGTTCACAATTGCTTGATAATGGAACAAATGTAGGGCTAGGGTCTACCGCTCCAAGTTCAAGATTTCATATTTATGGGGTGACTGGTTTCCAAGGAGTAAAATCTGAAACAGGAGGGACTACAAATTCTGGTGCATTCTATGACTTATTAACTCCTGACAACGAATGGATGATGGGTGTTAGAAATGATGGAGCATTTGGAGCATCCACCAACTTTGCAATTGCAGATATTACACCAGGAGTTCAACCTCGTTTAGTAATCGATGCGGGTGGAAATGTGGGAATGGGAACAAGTACGCCAGCTCAACAACTTCATGTGTATGCTTCAGGGGTAAATACTGGAGTTGTGATTGATGGAGGAGTTGCAGGAAGGGCTCGACTGGGATTATTGCCAGGTGGAGTAGATAATAGTGAATTTGGATTTAAAGGAGATTTATTATTTGGCTCTATTTCCAATAGCACTCTTGTGATGAATACTGAATGGATGAGAATTACAGGTTCTGGAAATGTTGGAATTGGAACACAAACTCCAAGTTTCAAATTGCACGTGTATAATGCAAGTGCCGCAGGTTTGTTTTATATGCAATCGGGTGTTGCCTCAACACAAATCACCATGGATGATGTTGGAGGAACTGATGTTTATCTTACTTCAACTCTAGGAGATTTTGATATTTGGACAGGAGGGAATAATCGTCGCTTAACAGTTGCTGCTGCTGGAAATGTAGGTATTGGAAACACGGCCCCTGCTCAAAAGTTGGATGTAAGCGGTAATGTTCAGGTTCCATCAACTAATGAATTTATGTATTCAGCTGCAAAAACACATTATTATAGTGTACCTGCATCAGCTTTTGACCTTGAAGGAATTACTGGTGTCAACAGAACAATGATTTCAGGAAATGTCTATGTTCAAAATGGCACGGCTACAACCGTTGCCTATTTAAGTGCTCCTGTTAATTTGCCTGATGGTGCAATTGTTACCAATGTTACTTTTTACGTTGTGGATAACGATGGGACGTACAATCTTCAGCAAGGTCAATTTTGGAGGAACGATGCTTCCACGTCCTCCTCTTATGGAAATGTCACCAATATGGCTACAATTCCAATACCTGGTAATGCAAATAGCACGCTTATTCAGGCTTGCACCTCGGGAGCTGTTTCAGTTCCCATCGATAATCAAAACTACGCCTATTGGTTACGTTGGGGGACAATGCAGGCAAATGCAAATATGCGTCTTGTTAAAGTCGTGATTGCTTATACGGTTACAAAAGCTGATTAATTGAAAAGTATTGTTGCAATAAATTCATTGATGATGAAACGAAAATATCTTAAGTTATTTTTTTGTATTTCGATAGGAGCGTTGCTTTTTGATACAACTTGCAATGCTCAAGTTACAGTAGGCTCAATAACTCCAGTATTAGTTGGGTCGACAGGTAATTTTTCGAGTGCTGGCGGTTTTGTGCTTTCCTCTTCCACAGGAGAGCCTATGGTTCCTACCGCATCAAATGGAAGTTATATTTTAACACAAGGTTTCCAACAGCCTTCTCCAAATGGAGCACTTGCACTCAATGCAAATCTTGTTTCTGCAAACGCAAGTTGTGCAGGTTCAAATGATGGATTTGGAACTGTATCTCCCGCTGGAGGTTCTGCTCCATATTCTTATCAATGGTCAAATAATCCGAATGATTCACTTCCAACTAATGACAGTTTGCCTCCTGGAACATATACAGTTACCATTACCGATGCAGGTGGCTTAGTGGTAACACAAACATTTTCAATTGCCGATGGAACTGGAATTTGTGGTCTTCAACCTTATTCCGGATTAACACCCAATAACGATGGCCATAATGATTTGTGGATTATTGATTACATCGATCTTCATCTACCGAATACCGTAATGATTTATAATCGTTGGGGAATCAGGGTTTGGAAAGGTGATAATTATGACAATAAAAATGTGGTTTGGGATGGAACTTCCTCAATTGATGGGAAAGCCCTTCCTGATGGAACCTATTATTATATTATTGAAGTTACAGGTGGTTCCATGCAAAGTTGGGTTGAACTATCTCATTGATCTGAAAAAAAATGAAAATGAAAAAATATTTATTTTTTCTTCTCGCCTCATCATCCGTTTTTGTAACGAATGTTTTTGCGCAGCAAGATCCACAATTCAGCCAATACATGTTTAATCCTTTGTATACAAATCCTGGTTATGCAGGAAGCAGAGGGTTAATGAACGGTGCTCTTGAGTTTCGTAAGCAATGGGTTGGAATGGATGGAGCTCCAACAACAATGGTATTGGCTGTTAATACACCTACAAAAAAAGGAAAAGTTGGAGTTGGACTTGAAGTGATTAATGACCAGATTGGTCCGAAAAATTCAACAGGTGCTTACCTAGATTATGCTTATCGTGTCCACTGTGGAAAAGGGAAACTTGCTTTTGGTTTAGGTGCTGGTGTTATGTCTTATAAAGTGAATTGGGGAAAAGTAACTTATAAGGATGGTGCTGATGGTTACAACCAACTCGGTTCAGTTTCCATTACTAAACCAGATTTTAAATTTGGTGTTTATTTTAATAACAAGAATTTTTTCTTCGGAATGTCTTTGACACATTTGAATCGTGAAGTATATACTGTAATGCATGATTCATTGACATTCACCGCCAAGATGACACCACATGGATTTACAACCATTGGGCGTGCATTTCAAATTTCCGACAATGTGCTTTTCAGTCCATCCATTATGATTCGTGGCGTGAGTGGTGTGGCTTCAAGAGATGTTGATCTTAATTTGAATTTCCGAATCAAAGATGTTCTTTGGTTAGGTGTTTCAATTCGTTCCGATAAAACGCTCATCGCTATTGCTCAATATAATATTACCAATCATTTGAAATTGGGCTATTCCTATGATATGACCTTGAGTCGCCTTGCTCATTATCAGTCGGGAACTCATGAAGTAGTTCTCGGTTTTGATCTTAATTTATTTCAATCACAAGTACTTTCACCTCGCTTTTTCTGATCAGCATTAGATGCGTCTGATAATTTATGAAACAAATTAAAAAAGTATTCTTTCTGTTTTTGATTCTCGTGATCTCCATGCCTGTTGCTGCACAAATTCATCGTGGAGATTATTTTTTCCATTCTGGTGAATTTGCAAAAGCAGTGCCCGCATATGAGCGTGGTTTGAAAGGGAAAAGCGATGCACAAGCAATGGAAAATCTTGCCAATTGCTATCGTATTCTTAAGAATTATACAAAAGCGGAGGAGTGGTACGCAAAAACGATAGCAACCAATCCGAGTTGCAATACGGTCGTTTATTATTATTACGGAATTGTTCTTCGTAACAATGGGAAAGCAGAAGAGGCAAAAAAACAATTTCAATATTTTGTAGCCAAAGATCCTTCAGACAAAAAAGCGGCAGCTGAAGTGCAGGCTTTGAATAATATGCAAGTCGTGTTAACCCAATCGCCAATTTATGCGGTTTTGAATGTATTGTCTTTAAATACAACCGCATCTGATATGGCTCCGGTCTATTTTGGTAATGGACTCTTGTTTATTTCTGATCGTGGTGAAAAGGATATTCTTAACGACGAAAACGCTGCTATCTCAGGACGGGCTTATTATTCAATTTATTATTCAAAAAAAACAAATGAGAAAGAGGATTCTGTATTTTTTGGAAAAGCTTCAAAATTGTCACGTACAATAAATAAGGAATACCACAATGGCCCTGTTTCTGTTACTGAAGATGGAAAGTTAATGGCGTATAATCGAGTGGATCATAATCTTGGAATAAAATCAAAACATTTTATCAATCGACCAAAAATATATTTCAGTGAATTAAAAGGAAAACATTGGTCAAATCCAAAACCTTTTGCCTACAACAGCGACGATTATTCTTGTGCTCATCCTGCACTTTCGTTCGATGGACAGCAATTGTTTTTCTCTTCTGATATGCCAGGAGGCTCTGGTGGAAAAGACATCTGGATGTGTAAACGTGAAGGTGATAGTTGGAGCAAACCTGAAAATCTTGGCCCAATTGTAAATACGCTTTCAGATGAAATATTTCCTTTCATTCGAAAAGATGGAACTTTATTTTTCTCCTCCGATGGGCAAGCTGGTCTTGGCGGTCTTGATATTTTTTCCGCATCAAAGGATAATGGAAATAAATGGGGAAATGTAGCCAATCAAGGTGTGCCTCTAAATGGCCCTACGGATGATTTTGGAATTGTTTTTAATGCAGATGGAAGTCGAGGCTATTTCAGTTCAAATCGCATCGGCGGCAAGGGCGATGATGATGTTTACAGTTTCAAAGTGACCAGTAAATTTATTCAAATCAGTGGTAAATTACTTACAAGCAAAAGTTCCAGTGATATTTTGCCAAATACAAAAGTGGAATTGCTTACAAAAGATGGCAAATCCATAAAGTCCACTACCACTGATGGACAAGGTAATTTCAAATTTGAAAACCTCTCTGCCGACCAATCTTATATTGTCCGTTTGAATGAAAATGATCCAACCATTTCTTCGAAAAAGAAATATTACATGGCCGATGAAAAGAACAATCTCATTCGGGTAACGGTGCTAAATGAATTTGGAGGAAAATTTACTTTTCAGAATCTGCCAATTGATCCATCACAACCTCCACAATTACTTTCTGATGACGATTACTTGACCATTGCCGGTAATCTTATTTCTGATGGAAATCCGCCACAACCTATTGCAAATACAAAAGTGGAATTGAAAGATGAATCGGGGAATGTGGTTCAAACTGGAACTACTAATGCATTCGGCGCATTTACGTTCTCACACATTCCACCTGATAAAACGTATATCGTATCAATGAGTGATGGAGGTGATTCAAAACTTTCGGCCTCATCCAAAATTATCATTACGGACAAAAGTGGAAAAGAGTTAATGTCCACCAAACCAGATGCAAATGGAAATTTTCAATTCAAGATTCTAAAAGCGGATGTATCGACCATCAATGCAATGACCGTTACAGATGCTGATTTGCGACTAGATATGAAAGGAACATTGGTTGGAGCCGATCAATCGAATACGCCATTAGCAAATACAACTATCAATATTATCAATGACAGTGGAAGAGTTGTTCAAACGGTGAAAACCGATGGCAATGGACATTTCGATTTTACAAATCTTCCTGCGGATCAATCTTTTATTGTTAGTGTAAATGATGTTACAGATCCTGGTTTAGTGAGTTTAGGGAAACTTTTCATCAAAGATATTTCGGGGAAAATTGTAAAGACACTTCGTATGGGTGCCGGTGGAAAATTTGAATTCCGAATTCTTCAACTTGACAGAACTGTGCTTGGTACCGTTTATGTAGATGATCCGTGGCTTCAGGTTTTGCAAATGAAAGCAACTGCAAAAAATGATAGTCTGACCATTATCGAAAATATTTATTACGACTATGCTGATTGGAATATTCTTCCTGCTGCAGAAAACACTTTGGAGAAAGTGGTGAAAGTAATGCAGTTGGATCCTGCCATTACCATTGAAATTTCTTCTCACACGGATTCACGCGGAAAGGCGGACGATAATGTCAAGCTTTCCCAGAAGCGTGCGCAAACTGTAGTGGATTATCTTGTGAAACGAGGAATAGATAAAAAACGACTGACTGCAATTGGTTATGGTGAATCAAAATTGTTGAATCGCTGCAAGGATGGAGTTGATTGCACAGAAGATGAACATGCGAAGAACAGACGGACAGAGTTTAAGATTAATAAAAAATAGTCTGTGGTGTTTGTTGGTAGATTGTAGAAATAAATTAACTCAGCTAAATTTTCGGCATTTGTTTAATTAATCTGTACAAGCTGCGGAATCTGTGGCTAACTTTATGTCAATGAAAATCAAAAATATTTTTTTACTAAGTTTATTTTTCATTGTTGTAACTTCTTTTCGTTACAGTGGCACAGCTTATAGTTGCCAATTGGCTGTATTAAAATACAACGGCGGAGGAGACTGGTATGCGAACTTGGAAACATCAGTTCCCAATCTGATAAAATTCTGCAACGATAATATTCACACGAACATTAATCCTGATCAAGGAGTGGTGGAAGTGGGGAGTCCGGATATTTTCAATTATCCTTTTGTGCACATGACGGGGCATGGTAATGTTGTTTTTTCAGCTCAGGAAACGGAGAATCTTCGCAACTACCTTATTAGTGGAGGCTTTTTGCATATTTCAGATAATTACGGAATCGATAAATTCATTCGTCCACAAATGAAAAAAGTTTTTCCAGAATTGGATTTTGTTGAACTGCCTTTTACGCATCCTATTTATCATCAGGTTTATGAATACCCTAATGGTCTTCCGAAAATTCATGAACACGATGGATTGCCCGCGCAAGGATTTGGATTGATTTGGGAAGGAAAACTGGTTTGCTTTTACGATTATGAATGCGATTTGGGAGATGGTTGGGAAAGTCCTGAAGTGCACCACGACTCTCAGGAAACTCGTTTAAAGGCTTTGAAGATGGGAGCGAATTTGGTGAATTATGCCTTGCTTGGTGGAGAATCGAAACATCTTGATAAATAGGAGTAGGAAATTATATCCGCTTATCATTGTGTGAAGCCCAAAGGTTATAACCTTTATTTAGAACCTGCCCATTAATACTAATGGGCTTTCTTTTTTTTGTCCCCCCAAAAGCCTTAACAAAAAGCTTAAAAATCTTACATGCGCAAGGAAGTGAGTTTAATGAGTTTGCCCAGGGTATATTGCCAGGGTACATTTGACCTATCAAATCAAACAAACAAAAAAACTCTCAAGGTCATGAAAAACTCAATCCTCACCCTAATCACCGCAACAGTTCTAACCACAGGTTCATTGTT
>CAIQQJ010000101.1 GCA_903873905.1 uncultured Flavobacteriales bacterium | reverse complement strand
TCAAATCTACAGCGTCCCAACCCCCTGTTCCTATGGGAACCTAAATGACGGAGATATTTAAAAGCTTTGTCGAAAGTTTTAATGTCTTCCTTTTTTACTCCATCGATATAGCCTTTCAATTGAACGGGAACGCATACCTCCAAGGTTCGCAAAGAACCGTCAACAGCAACGCCAGTTTTAGAATCTATTTTAGTAGAAGAAACATTGTTGTATAAAAACGCAGACATTTCATTGGAAATTTCAAGCTGTTCTTTCTCGGAAAGAACAGCGTTGGAAAAAAACAGGGACCCTTTATCTGACTGGTTATTATTGCTATCAAACTTTCCAAAGTACTGTGCAATAAAAAAATCTTTTATCTGACCAATATCCTGAAAATCTTCAAACACATCTCGAATGAGTCCTTTAACTGTCTTCCCAGGCAAATAGGGAAAATTGTTTTGGTCTTTTATTACGACAGCATCTGCATCAGCACCCGAACTCAAACCAGAACCGGCATGCCAATCACTTAGGAAAGTGATTGTATAATTAATTGTTTCTGTTTCCATAATTGAAACTGTGTAGTGTGATTAAATCGAGTAATTGTGATGTCTTATTATTCTTAATTGCTTCCAATTCTTGTTCAAGGGATAAATTCTTGTATAAGGCAGGGTTAACCTCTCTCATTCGTTCAATCATGAAAACAGCCGTGGATTTGTCCTTAAAGGTTTCTGAAACAATTTTCCTCAACTTTCCAACAGCCTTGGACTTTTCATTTTTGCTTGCCTCAATTTGAATTTCATCAAGATTTTTTTTCAACCTTGACAATTCACTAAATGTATATGGCCCTGCGTAATAATTCAACTTATCCCTAGTTTGTAAAGTTCTTTCAATCAAGGTTTGTAAGTCCTCTACAAATGACTCCTGAACCTTATAAAAAGCTAAGGAAGATTCTGGAATTCCATTTGAACGAAGATTACCTTCAAGTTTAACTTTCTTCTTTGCATCATTACATAACATTTCTGCCAACTGAAGACCATAGTGCAAGGGGTAGGACTCTTTTATGTATGCTATACCAACGCAAGCAGTTAAGCCTTCTTTAAAATCGGTAATGCCGTACTGATTTAATATCTCAAATTCATTTTTGCTGTTTATTTCAAATTCTTTCAGAAAAAGTTCTGCATATCCTAAAGCTAAATCTGCACGAATGATAACAGTCAAATCATCGCCACCGCAAATTACTGGTCTTATTGGATATCTTTCATTCTCCGCTCTCGCTTCTTTCACAATTCTATTAAATGCAATTTGAGCTGCCTTTTGAGTGGCCATTTCTAATGCCTTCGAAAAATCCCTAAAGGCGGATTTGCTTTTATTGAAATCTGAATTGGCCAATTTGCTTCCAATATCTTGAATTATCTTACCTAGTGCATTTCCATCTGCATGTATCACACCAATCCAAGCGTTTTTTGATCCCTTTGTAATATCTTCAATATCAAATGCAATATCTCTATTAAAAATATTTCTATCGCCAGAAATCTTGTAAAACAAAGATTCTTCAGAGAGATGGTCCTTTTTGTCTTTTTGAGATTGACCAATTTTTCGCTTAATAAAAGTTGATTCACAAATGACCTCTTTCCTGTTATTTCTATCGAAGCGCTCATGAAATGCAACACCTCCTGTACGTCTAGAACGTTCCAATCCCATAAATCCAATTTCATTTGGAGCTGGAATCATATTTCGTTGTGACTTAAGCTTTATCTCAAGTTTGTCAAAATAGTAGGACAATGCTTTATCATTAATTAAAACAACCGCCTGGTTTATCATAATTCCAGGGGCCATCTCCATTACTTTCTTTGGAAATATTTTGACAAGATCTTTGCAGTCCTGTTCTTCCTCAAAAATATATTTAATGTTTCCAGCAGCCCCGATGATGAGATTCTCTTTTTGAAAATTGGGGGCTAATTTCGCAAATAGGCCAGTGCAAATCTGTTCCACTATTTCGCTGGCTCCAATAATTTCCGCTAATTTATTTGTCTTGAAAATAAATCCCTGGATACCTTGGACGGATGCACCATATAAGTATTTACTCATAATCTAAATTTTTGTTTTTTTCTGAATGATACCGAAACCATGACTAACACCTTTACCTAATCCAATATTTATTGGCAACTGTGCATTTGAAACAAAAAGTATATCAAATGTTATTACGCTATTTTTTTTGAATGTTACTTTTTGCTCGTCTAAAACCTCATTGATGCTGACTTTAATTTTTTCAGTAACGGTCCAATCCAAAGATTTTCCCATTGATAAAATATTTCCAATTAAAATACTTTCCAAAAGATCTACTTTATCCTTTTGACTTTTTAATGAAATGAATTTTTTAAAATTAGCTTGGTTGAGTGGCATCCACTTTTTTAACCTGTATTGAAATTGTCTCGTACCTACGTCAAACAAACCATTTCTAAGCTGAAATGTATCAATCTCAAGCCTCATTGTTTTTCCAGAGATATTTATTTTCCAATTCTTATTAATGAAAAACTCACGCGCCTCGTCTACACCATTTGCGATACATGTAAAGCTTGCTTTTTTTAATTTGGTCTTATATTGAATTAAAGGATAGGAATAAACAACCTTTTTATCATCAATATGATTATGATAAAGTGTGTTTTCAAAACCTACGAGTTCCGCAATAGCCCCTCTAAATGCAGCGATTTCAAAACCTTCAATTTCATTGGTAAAAACAACATCAAGAATCTTTATTTTTTTCAAAGCAAACAAATTAATATTTGGTGTAAGTTGAATTTGGAGTGCGTAAGTATAATGGAAAATACTAAGCTAAAATAAAAATTCTGAAGTTTACATTGGTTTATTTGAAATGCAACAAAATATTTAATATGATCTGTATCATGGATGTAATTATTGATAAATCCAAAAACAATAATTGATGAATTAAATCCAATTGTAAATAATTTTAAAATCCCATTACAATAGTCTAGATAACTAAACCTAAAATTCCAATAAAATTTTCAAAGAATAAAAATTGTTCTAACGATATATATGCTCCATTTGAATTTTGTTCTATTGATAAAGATTTGAAGATTTTTTCAATCTTTTCCCAATTTGCAATCTCAATATTTCAGGACTGAGGACCTTTACCTTTTCTCCAAATGAAAGAATCAGTTTTTCTAATTCATAATTTGGTATCACTTCAATAGAAATCAACAAGCCATTTTTATCCTGTTTAATTTTCTTTTGAGAACCATGAATTGGTTTGGTGATAACATACGGCCCTTCTTCCATTGAAAATAAGAGCTCAATTTTCAAGGGTTTAACATTGTCAGGTTTTGTGACACCAATTATGTCCTCGAAATATTCAGAGAAATCAATTGTTTTATTCGTGATGAATTTCTTTTTTATTTCTTTAAGTTCAACAATACGGTCAATCGCAAGATTTGAAAGTTTATCTACATTTTTGTTATAGGCAAACAAGAACCATCGGTTGTTGAATTGCTTTAAATAGTAGGGATGCAGTTCATATTCAAAATGATCTCCTTTGAAGGTTTCATATTTTATTTTCAATACTTTTTTGTAATGAATTGAATTGAAAAGTTCCGCCAAAAAGTCGAGCCCTTTCAAATAAGGATTGGTGTCAAAACTAATAATATCTGATTGCCCATCCTCAAGATCCAATCCAGATGTAATTTTTGCAGTTATTTCAGACACCCAATCAAATTGTGGCATACCCTTAAACTTTGAAAGAATCAAAAGCGCAGACTTGATTTGATTGGTTTCTGTTTCATTTAATGGTTGATTATTAATTGAAAAATCTTTTTTGAAATATCGATAGTAAATCCGTTTACCATCTTTGTGTTTTTCAAGTGGAATGGACCAGCCCTGGTCACTTTGCATGAATGTTAAGTCATCAAACAGTTGCCTACGTTGTATTCCGGCTGAGTTGCCGTCAAAATCAAGAAGCGCTTTGTTGCATGCTGACAAAAGATCTTCCCAATAATATTTTCTTCCAGGATTACTAAAGCATTTATCAAGTGCCTGATATCTGATGAACGCATTTTTATTTATTGCCATTTATTGTGCAGTTATAGTGCACAAGTATACTGCTATTTTGTATTGAATAAAAATGGAGTCCTAAAAAATGAAATACCTCTTCAACCTAGTATTTGAGAAATCCATTTTGGTATTCCTTATTTGTTGAAGACTTAATTGTATGTGCTTGTTTTGTCGCTTTTTATTTATCTGTGCAGATGTACTGCACAATAGTTGAGTTAATTTGTTTTATTAAAAGTTTTACTTATGAAAAACATGACATTCAACCGACCAACAGAAGATCAGAAATCTTTGAATACTGTCGTTCTCAACAATTTCATGTTTGCAATGATGAACATGGATTTGAATGGTGTTGATTATTTTCTTGAAGACAAAGGTCTTTTCTTAAACAGACTGAACAAGTGGCAGTTTCTTTTTTGGCTAAAAAAGAAATTTGACAAAGTTCCAATGGAAAATTTTGGTTCGTCTATTGAAGATTTTATTTCGACAGATTATTATGCAGGTAATATCGGATTTTGTTTTAAGTACGCCGAATCTAATGCTGATGGAATGCGCGAGACAATTGTGTCTGTGAGATTGGTCCTTGAAATAAAAAGTGGAAAGATATGGGCGGCTCGAGTTCCAAGAAGTTATATTCCTGTTAAGCAAAAAGGTAAATATGCGGCTCAGAATTAGAGAAAAGAATAAAGACAATAATTAACTAAAAACACAAAACTAAAAAACAAAAAATCATGAATCTAACTGCAAAAATTACTAGAGTGATGGAGACAGTCTCCGGTGAAAGCAAAAATGGTAAATGGTCAAAGCAAGATGTTATTGTGGAAACGCTTGCAACATTTCCACGATTTGTTTGTCTTACAATTTGGGGAGATAAAATTGATAAGTCGCAAATTAAGGAAGGCTCAATTCTAAATTTCCATATTGACATTGAGAGCAAGGAAAATAATGCACGATGGTATACCACAATTAAAGTTTGGAAAATTGAGGTACCAGGCTCGGAGTTTAAAGGAGCATCACCAATCGCTCCAAGTACAAATAGTATTGGCCCTTTAAATGAACCATTGCCACCTTGGAATAGTGAAGAAGAAGAAATTCTTCCGTTCTAAAGCTTCATACCGCTGATTCCTTTTGGCAGAAAAAAATTAATAAAACAATAAACATGCAAGATTTATATTCCAAATATTTTCAGAAAAGCAAAGTGTTTTGTTTTCCATTGCTTGGAATTAAAAACTCGGCTAACCATTTGCTAAAGGGGACATATTTGGCTTGGGATGGAGAATACAATGTTGAGGATTTGAAATTGATTTGTCAGGTTGAAGAACACCAAAGAAGGATGTTTTATTTGGATTTGGATAATGTTTTTGAATCAAACCCGATGTTTGAACGCAAAATAGATATTTCATCGACGAATTCTGTTTACGTTTTCGATTTTTCAAATTATTTAAATGATTGGCTTTTGTTCGTTGATGGAAAATATTCCATGCTTTCAATTGAATATAAAAGAATGGTGATTCTTCGTTTTGCAAAAAATCCTCGT
>CAIQQJ010000100.1 GCA_903873905.1 uncultured Flavobacteriales bacterium | reverse complement strand
GGTATCAGGTATCTGGTATTTATGATATTTATACCTGATACCAGCTACTTGATACCAGCTACTTGATACCATTTCTACAAAGGAAAATCTTACTTTTACTCTGATCACTCCCACAATTCCTAAATCAGAAAATGAAATCTATTTCCAAGCTCGGCTATTTCGATTTGAGCATGATTGTCGTGAGTCTGGTAATCGGAATGGGGATTTTCAGGACACCAGTGAACGTTGCACATGACGCGCTCACGCCTTCCATATTTTTTTTCGCTTGGATTTTTGGGGGACTCATTGCCTTATGCGGCGCATTGACATTTGCAGAAATTGGTTCACGATTGCCAGTAAATGGCGGTTATTTCAGAATTTTCTCTAATTGCTATCATCCTGCATTTGCGTTTATGCTCAATGGAACAATTTTAGTTTCAAACGCTGCATCAGTTGCAGGAGTTGCTTTGATTGGCGCCGAATACAGTTCACAATTTATTTTTTCTGGGCATTATTCGTCAGAACAAAATCAAACGCATCATTTACTTATTGCATTTATCGAAATCCTTTTGTTTCTCGCTTTGAATCTTCTTGGATTAAAAACAAGTGCAACCACTCAAAATATCCTAACCATTTTTAAACTTACACTTGTCATCATCATCATTTCGGCAGTTTTTATTCCCAATGAAACAAGTAAATCCGTTTTTGTTCTTCCTGAAATTTTTCACTCCTCTACCGATTATTTGAAATCATTCGGTCTTTGTCTTATTCCCGTTTCATTCGCTTACGGCGGTTATCAGCAAACCATAAATTTCGGAGGGGAAATCAATAATGCAGCTAAAATTTTACCTAAAGCAATTATCACCGGAATTCTTCTCGTTATCGGACTTTATATCACAATCAATTTTGCTTATTACAAAGTAATTGGTTTTGAAAATTTGAAATCTGCAGAATCAATCGCCTCCATCATGGCAACAAAAATATTCGGTGATCTTGGCTCCAAAATCCTTACGCTGATGCTATTTTTCTCTGTGCTCGCTTATGTCAATGTGGGATTGATGGCAAATCCGAGAGTTATTTGTGCAATGAGTGAGGATGGAAATCTGCCGAAATTTTTCAGCAAACACAGCAAGAAATTCAATGTCCCAGTAACTGCACTCGTAACATTTACAATTGTAACGATCATCACGCTTTTATACGCAGGAACTTTTGACAAACTTTTGAAGGGAATCATTTTCATCGACTCAATCGGATTTATCGCGGCAGCTTCAACAATTTTCATTTTACGTAAAAAACAAGGTCCTCGTATCGGGGAAATCTATCGGATAAAATTGTTTCCATGGATTCCTCTTCTCTTCATTGCAGGCTATGCCTTCGTGACCTACAGCATCGTTTCAGACAATTGGAAATCTGCATTGGCAGGAACTTTTGTTTTCCTTGGATTTCTTCCTTTGTATTTTGTGTTTTATTGGTGGAACAAGCGTCAGACAAATTAATTTTTTCTGAAACTTCCAATATTGCCGCAAAGACGCAGAGTACGCAAAGAAATTTTCCTACCCGACCTCCGCGACTCTGCTGCAAAAACCTCATTTCAATCCTACTTTTTTCCTTAAATTCGCACTCCAATCCTTCGAACTATGAATTACGACCTTATTATTATTGGCAGCGGCCCCGGTGGATACGTTGCGGCTATTCGTGCATCTCAACTAGGAATGAAAGTTGCCATTGTGGAAAAAGCTGAATTAGGCGGAATTTGCCTCAATTGGGGTTGTATTCCAACCAAAGCACTACTCAAAAGCGCACAAGTATTCGAATATCTGAAACATGCTGCCGATTATGGTATCACGGTAAATGGAGGAACTGCGGATTTTAATTCCGTTGTGAAACGTTCCCGTGGTGTTGCTGATGCCATGAGCAAAGGCGTTCAGTTTCTCATGAAAAAAAATAAAATTGACGTCATTGCTGGTTATGCCAAAATACAACCTGGCAAAAAGGTTGAAGTGACTGACGCAGAGAAAAAAGTTACCATTTACGAAGCAAAAAATATCATCATTGCTACAGGCGCACGTTCCCGTGAATTGCCGAATCTGAAGCAGGATGGAAAAAAAGTGATCGGTTACCGTGAGGCCATGACGCTTCCTGAACTTCCAAAATCAATGGTGGTTGTGGGTTCTGGCGCAATTGGTGTCGAGTTCGCCTATTTCTATTCAACCATGGGAACAAAAGTCACTGTTGTGGAATTCATGCCGGCAGTTGTTCCTTTGGAAGACGAAGAGGTTTCAAAACAACTCGGTCGCTCACTTTCAAAAATTGGAATTGAAGTAATGACCAATGCAAATGTGGAAAGCATCGACACCAGCGGAACCGGTTGCAAGGTGAAAGTGAAGATGAAAGACCTTGAGAAAATCATTGAATGCGATATCGTTCTTTCAGCCGTTGGAATTACAGCGAATCTCGAAAATATTGGATTGGAAGAAGTGGGTATTGCAACTGACAAAGGAAGAGTCATTGTAAATAAAATGTACGAGACAAACATCCCTGGCTATTTTGCCATTGGTGATGTATTGCCAACTCAAGCGCTAGCACACGTTGCTTCCGCAGAAGGAATCACTTGCGTTGAACACATTGCAGGTTTGAATCCGGAAGCTATCGATTACAAAAATATCCCTGGTTGTACTTATTCACAACCCGAAGTTGCCTCTGTTGGTTACACGGAAAAAGCTGCAAAAGAAGCCGGTTTCGAATTGAAAATCGGAAAATTCCCATTCTCAGCTTCTGGAAAAGCAAAAGCTGGTGGTGCAGCAGATGGTTTTGTCAAATTGATTTTCGATGCACAATATGGAGAACTTTTAGGCGCGCACATGATCGGAGCAAACGTTACGGAAATGATCGCGGAAATAGTTGCCATTCGAAAACTGGAAACGACAGGACACGAATTGATCAAAACAATTCATCCGCATCCAACCATGTCAGAAGCAATTATGGAAGCTGCAGCTGCCGCTTATGGTGAAGTAATTCATTTGTAAGGAAATATTTCAACTTTTAGAATGGAAAAGCCGCACAGAAATGTTCGGCTTTTTTATTTTCTAATTGCTCAGAAACAATTTTTCAAATTAGAAAAGGGCCATCCGGGGGTAAATGGATGACCCTTTTTCTTCACCTGCCTTGTCCCGAATTAACGGAACTCACCTCGCCTTAAATATTTTTTAATCTTCCCCTCTCACTCTTCAAATACATAATGTCGACAAGGCTAAAAAGGCACAGAATTTTCAAATTTATTTTTGAAACAATTAGTTGGCATGCCCCCCACAATTCTGTGGGAGTCGGGCTTTCGGGAGTCGCTTTTTTGAAATCATTTCCCAGAAAACATTTTCTCCTGTCAAAAAGAGCTCCAACAATCCCTCAATCCCTCATGCAAAAAGAATTGCCAATTTATTAATTGCCAATTTCCAATTTTGGTCAATATGTAAATCATTCCCTCATGCAAAAAGAAAATACAGCGTGCATCAAAGACCTATCGTTTCCAACTGTGTAAATCGGTGAAACCAGCATCACAATAAACCAGAAAAAAAACTTAGCCAGCCAATTGGCAATTGGCAATTACCAGATTAAAAAATGCCCCGCAATGCCTATCTTTGTTCCCTATTTAAAGCTCGAAAAAGATGGACAAAGTGCTGAACAAAATCGAAGATGCAATCGCTGATATTAAGGCGGGAAAAGTGGTCATTGTGGTGGACGATGAGGATCGTGAAAATGAAGGTGATTTTATTACTGCAGCTCGCAATATCACTCCTGAAGTTGTCAATTTCATGGCTACACATGGTCGTGGATTGATTTGCGCTTCTATTCTCGAAAGCCGCGCCGATGAATTAGGTCTTGAATTAATGGTGCCCATCAATTCTGCCACACATGAAACGCCATTCACGGTTTCCATTGACTTGAAAGGGCATGGTTGCTCCACTGGAATTTCAGCACATGATCGCGCAAAAACAATTCTTGCACTTATTGATCCTAATATCAAACCGGAAGAATTCGGCAGACCTGGACATATTTTTCCTTTGCGCGCAAAAAAAGAAGGTGTTCTTCGTCGTGCAGGTCACACAGAAGCAACGATTGATCTTGCGCGTCTTGCAGGATTTGAACCCGCAGGTGCGCTCGTGGAAATCATGAATGAGGATGGTTCGATGGCACGTTTGCCTGAATTGCTTTTGATTGCGAAAAAATTTGATTTGAAAATAATTTCCATTAAGGATTTAATTGAATATCGTTTACGAACAGAAACTGATATTACACGTGATGTTGAAATTGAATTGCCAACCCAATGGGGCGATTTCAAAATGGTTGCTTACACGCATCTCTCCACACAATTGCAACATCTCGCCCTCTACAAAGGGGAATGGAAAAAAGATGAAGCTGTTTTAGTGCGCGTGCATTCATCCTGTATGACCGGTGATATTTTCGGTTCCTGCCGTTGCGATTGTGGAGCACAACTTCACAGCGCAATGGAAACAATCGAGAAAGAAGGAAAAGGAATTATTGTTTACATGAATCAGGAAGGCCGAGGAATTGGTTTGCTGAATAAATTGAAAGCTTACAAATTGCAAGAGCAAGGACGCGATACTGTAGAAGCTAATTTGGAACTCGGTTTCAAAATGGATGAACGTGATTACGGAATTGGCGCACAAATCATTCGTGATCTTGGTGTTTCCAAAATTCGCTTGATGACGAACAATCCGAAAAAACGGGTCGGCTTGATGGGCTACGGTTTGGAAATTGTGGAAAACATTGCACTTGAAATTCAGTCCAACCAATACAACCGAGTTTATCTCGAAACAAAACGTGATAAATTGGGACACTCACTGAAAGTGGATAAGTAAAATGGCAACCAAAGGTTGGTATTCTTATAACACAACCAACAATTAGGCACGTGCAACTACTTCGTAGTATCTTTCACAGGAGGATTTTCTTCAGCTTCCTTTTTCTTTTTAGAAGTAAAATATCCATTGTATCTCTTTCTCAATTGTTTTCCCGTTTCAAATTCTTCACGATAAAAAACACCAACACCTTGTGTGTATGCCGAATTGGTAGTTGCAATCGTATTGTCATTTGAACGGTTGAATGCGCGCAATCGAACTTTTCCATCATCAGTCACTTTATATTCCACATTCACATCACCTACCCATTGACCGTTTGTACCTGTTGTGCTGGTGGCTTGGTTCGCATTTACTTTTCCGACATTTCCATCAATGGTAATTCTATTGTTCATCAACTGTGTTCCGAGATAAACTTTCAACTCCTGCGTCGTTAAGTCATCATTTGGACGGTATTTCACGCCCATATTAAAATCTGTACTGATTTGTGAAAGCCAATTATTCATTGTACCAGAAACGAAATTACTCAACAAAGTAGCGCTTGTTCCCCCTGCCAAATTGGATGATGATGTGTTTCCATCACGTAATTCTGTTGGCGTCATAAAACTATTAAGAACCATAAGAGATAGCACTTGTCGATTTTTCTCCAAATCAGTTTGGGTATAACTTTTAACTGTCTCTTGAATATTCTGATCGGCTGTTGGAAGATTGATATCAAAACTTACGTCAGGATTCATCAAGTTATTATCCAGATGCATCAACACATCAACTGGATATGAACGATGATAGGCTTGATTGGTGGAATCTGTTGGAAAAAATGGTTCAACGGAAGTATTTGTTTTGTAAACAGCATCAACATTGATCTGCGCATTATATGGATCACCATTCCAACTTATATCACCACCTTTTGCAAGATCGAATGGAACAAGAATAACGTTCTTCATTGTAAAAAGATAATTTCCTTTCTCCACCTCATAACGACCGAAAATTGAGAAATCCCCTGACGTTTCAACATTCATTTGTAGATGCCCATTACCATAAGCCGTCAATTCGTCTCCAACCGTTTTATCAAATACAACTTTCACAATAGCATCATTGGTCGCTTCAACATTCAAATGCAATTCGATTCCATTATTTTTCAATTGATTGCCTTTAGCATTTGTCTTTGTTGCATTTTTATCAATGAAGGAAATGAAATCGCTAGACCCAACCTCACTTGTGCTGGTCATAGGAATGCTGAATTCAGAAAAAAGTGGTTGGCCATTACGAATTATCTTTTCCGTTTTTGCGCTCATGTCAATACGGATTTTATCATTCACGTAACCAAAAATATTCATATACCCACTCGCAAATACACGACCATAATACAATTCATTTTGATTCGAATTCGTATTCAAGACCAGGAAGTGATCAAATGAAAAGTCCATGTCAAATTGAAAATTTGTAAAATTATCATGGAACAAGTGACCATAAATTTTCGCCGTGTCGCTATAACCATCCGTCACTTTGAAATCATCAAAGAAGAATGAATTGCCATCAACATAAATTGTTTGTTGCGGACCGCTCAAGGAAAGACCGAGATAATCAACTTTTATTCTCCTTGGAAATACATCCATTTTACCATTTAACAAAGGTTTGCCAGGCGTACCTGTGATGTGCAAATTTCCTCCGAATTGTCCGTTTATTAACGAACAATAATCGTTCAATATAGGAGTGAAAACATCAAGTGGGATATTTACAAAACTTGAAGTAATATCAAGACTATTTTCCTTGTTTTTAGGATAATAATAGCCTTCGAATAAAACATTGTCAATCATTTGCCCCGTAGATGGATCTGGAATTCCCCTTGAGAAATGTCCATGCAAGTATACAGCCTGTTTGTTTTTCTGCCACAATGCGTCCAACCCTCCATCGCCCAGTTTTTGTCCGTTCAATACAAATCCTTTGAAATCGGTATTGCTGGAAAAAATTGGTGTTTCATACAAATTGGATAAGGCAGTTTCGGAAGAGATCAATCCTCCAAGTGTTATTCCTTGTGGAACGGTAAAATAATTAAGATTGGCGAGATTGAAATTTTTCATACTAACATTCAACTCATCCGTTTGTTGTGGAGAAATTAATCCATTCAAACCTATTGAGGCATTTCCCGAATGAAAAACCAAATCATGAAAAGTAATTCTGTTGGAATCGATCCGCATAAAATTTCCAGGCGCCACCGTCCAAGAGGAATCATTTAAATGCAATTGTGCATTAAGGAAATTTATTTTTGCAGATTTTTGACCTTCGAAATGCAGCAATGCAATTATGTTTCCATCATTTAATTTTTTTGATTGATTATCCCATTTTAAATTCGTCAAAATCGAATCGTGATAGGCCCTGCAATCAAGGAGCATGTTTTTTGTTCCAACTGTATCCGTAATTTTTAATTGCTCTAAAGATCCTGTAAGCTTACATGCACCTGTAGAAGAATTGTCAGCATTGATTTGAATACCCTTATAGGCGATATCACTGTAAATAATTGAAGAAGAACTCAAAGTCGTATTGAAAACTTTTTTATTCCCATCAAATTTCCCACTGAAAGAAGTACCAGGGGCGATTTCCAGTTTTGGAATCAGTACTTGAATCGGCTTTGTGTTACTCTGAAAATTCACAAACCAAGTAAATTCTTGAATGATATCCTTTTTCTCCTCTTTGGGATCATCAGGAGGAAAATAGGAAGGAATATAATTGGAAAGTAAATCAGCAATAGCATCTGGCAGATGCAACAATTGAAATTTCCCAACTAATGTCGCACGCACAATATCCGATTCAAGAAAAATGGTTCTTGTTCCATCTGGACTATTTCCCGCATTCAAACTGAATTCATTAAAACTGTATTTCCCTCCATTTTTTGAATAATGAAGATTACTCACCACCATTTGTCCATCGAGATTGTCAATGTTGCTGCCTTTGAAATTCATATGCATATCAGTTGACAGCAAATATTCATTCTCCTTATCCATAAATCCGAGTTCACCTAAATTCGCCGACTTCACACTCGCATCAAATTCCATATCAGGAAAATTAGGATTGCTATTATCAACTTTTCCATTAAAAGTCATTTTTACATTCGAATCATCTACTTTGAAATCTCCATCGAAAACTTGTCGGCGTAAATTCCCATCCGAAACGGTAATTCCGCTGTAAGCGTAATTACGGTAAACCAATTGAGAAATTGTTCCATCAATTTTTGCGTTGATCGTAGAATTGGAAAGTCCGAAACCCTTAACTTTTACATCTGCACTCACAACAGATAAATCAGGAACACTATAAAAACTTCCAATATTAAATTGATCTGCTTTAATTTCCCCAACGTACGCATACTCCGTACTATCCGACTCTCTTGTCATGGCAAGATTTTCCAAATGCAAAGAACCAATTGCGGTGTGAAGATTTCCCCGTGCCACAAAATCATTTAAAAATCCTTCGAATGATCCAGTAAAAACCATATTGCCCAATTGCCCAATATTTTCTGCAATATTCAAATGACCATTTTTATCAAACGGTGCACTTGGAATACCTTCTAAATCTTTTTTATTGGTAACAGCGTTACGGATTTTAAAATTCATATCCGTTTCGTCTATTTCCGGTAATCCATCAAAAGAGAAATTACCAGCGAGATGTGAAATTTCACCGAAGCTCAAATCCACATTCTTGCATCGCAAATGCTCAACAGTTCCCTTGATATCTCCTGTAAACAAAACCTTTTTCTTCATCCCCAAAAGATTTGGAGAGAAATAGGCAATCTCTCCCATCTCCACAACAGAATTTGAAAAATGCCCATTCATGGGAACGAGATGAATAAAGTCATCTGCAATATCTTCGCTACTGTTGAAATTAAAAGTGATGAAGCCACCAAGCGAACTTCCATTGGTGGTGATGCTCAAATTATCAAAAATAGCTACGCTGTCGGAAACAGTTAGTAATGTGGAAAAATCTTTCAATGTCAATCCACATCGTTCCTTCCCTTGCAAGCCTTTTATTCGAAGTGAAATGGAATCGCCAGTCAAATCAATGTCGGATACTTTCGCATTCACATCAGTCACTCTAATATTTTCATAATCCATTCCAGGATCATTGATTGTATCACGTGTATCAACGTATGCGAATATGATATTGTTAAGGGAAATGCCTCCAAGGTCAACTTTCCAAGGTGCATTTGCTTTCTTCGTTGTATCAGTGGATTTGAAATAATCCTGAATAAAACGATAACTCAATCCATGCTCATCCTTATATTTTTTCAGTTTTACTTTTGAATCGAACAAATTAATGGAACTGATGGAAATATATCGGTTCTCATAATCAAAACGATGAATATCAACTTGCAGTTTTTCGGCAAACAAAAGCGTATCTCCATGATGATCTTCAACGTAAATTCCTTCCAGATTTACCTTTTTGAAAAATTCGATGTCAACAGCTCGGATGGTTACAGTTGTTTTCAGCTCTTTGGATAAATAACTTGCCGCACGTTGTGCCATCCATGTCTGACAAGCTGGACTTTTCAGAGCGAAAAAGCCAGCAATTCCAAGCAACAAAATTATCCCCAAGGTCCAAACGAGTGCTCGCCCAGTCTTTTTGATAATTTTGGTGAATCTTTTGCCCTTGGAACCCATAATACAAAAATACGGATAATGCCTGTCATACTTGGAATTGAGTCATCCTGCGACGATACTGCTGCTGCTGTCATTAGAGATGGCAAATTACTTGCCAATATCGTAGCAGGTCAGGAAGTCCATAAGCAATGGGGTGGCGTAATTCCTGAATTGGCTTCGCGTGCCCATCAGCAAAACATTGTTCCTGTCATTGATCAAACGCTGCAACAGGCAGGAATCTTGCCTTGTGAAATTGACGCCATCGCATTTACCCGTGGGCCAGGATTGCTTGGTTCCCTACTCGTGGGCGCCTCGTTTGCAAAAGGATTTGCATTGGCACTAGGAAAACCATTGATCGAAGTCAATCACATGCATGCGCACATACTTGCACATTTCATTGATGATGGCAGTGCAAAAGAGAACCCAGAATTTCCATTTTTATGCTTGACGGTTTCAGGTGGACACACACAACTCGTGCGCGTGGATGATTATAAAACATTTTCCATTCTTGGTGAAACAATTGATGATGCTGCTGGTGAAACTTTTGACAAAACAGCAAAAATATTGGGGCTTCCTTATCCTGGCGGTCCCTTGGTGGACAAATTGGCAAAAGAGGGAAATCCAAACGCCTACAAATTTCCCATTGCACAGATCCCAGGATTGGATTTCAGTTTCAGTGGATTGAAAACATCGGTGCTCTATTTTGTGCGAGATGAAATGGAAAAAGATGCTGCATTTTTAGAAAAAAACATTTCGAATGTTTGTGCATCAGTTCAATTTACCATTGTGAAAACCTTGTTGCAAAGAGTTGAACAGGCTATGGCAAAAACAGGATTGAAACAAATTGCATTGGCAGGAGGAGTTTCTGCAAATAGTGGATTGCGCCTTTCATTGCAAGAACTTGGGAAGAAAAATAATTGGAAAGTTTTTATCCCTCCATTTGAATATTGCACCGATAATGCCGCGATGATTGCCATGAATGGATATTTCAAATTTTCAAAAAACGATTTCGTCGGACAGGACATTGCTCCCTTGGCGAGACTTACACTCTAATTTTTTGTTCAAGAAAATTTTCATCAACACATTTCATCGCGAGGAAGAGGAATTGCTTTTGCATCCTCCAGAAAAAGGTTTTGATCTGAAAACTTTCGTGATTTTATTTTGGGCTGCACTTGGACTTGCCATCATAAAATATTACGGTGATCCGCTTTTTTTCGCGAATGTGATTCAAGGTTTGGGATTGACCAATCTCGCTGATGGAATTCGTGAATGGACGGATTCAGGAAACAATTCTTCTTTGCATCATTTGGCTTGGTGGGTTGGAACCTTGTTACTCGTTTATCTTTTTGTTCCCGTTCTTCTCATCAAACTTTTGTTCAAGGAAGAACTAAGCAATTACGGTTTGAAATGGAAAGGTGCATTCAAGGATTGGTGGTTGTATGTCGTCATGCTGGTGATCATGCTTCCACTTGTGGTTTATTTTTCTTCCACAACAAGTTTTCAATCGCGCTATCCATTTTATTCTCCTCAATCACACGAAAATCTTTGGCCGAAATTCTGGATTTGGGAAATGATGTATTTCGCGCAATTCATTGGACTGGAATTTTTCTTTCGCGGCTTCATGACATTGGGATTGAGAAAACGTTTCGGATTCTACAGCATTTTCATAATGACGATTCCCTATTGCATGATTCATTTCGGAAAACCAATGCCAGAAACCATTGGTGCAATCGGAGCGGGTTTGGTTTTGGGAACTTTGAGTATGAAAAGTCGTTCCATTTTTATGGGTGTAATGATTCATTACAGCGTAGCCATAACTATGGATTTGTGCGCATTGTGGAGGAAGGGATTTTTCCATTAATTTGCAGTAGATCTAAAAAGAACAAAAACACATTATGAAAAAAATCATCACATCAAAAAATGC